>NZ_JAEQCF010000062.1:0-37186 GCF_020738625.1 Microcoleus sp. PH2017_09_SFU_O_A | reverse complement strand
GCTTTCTTCAGTAATTACCACTTTAATTCCTGCTAAGCAAGCTTTGTACTTGAGCATCTCAATAAATCGAGCGTGAGGAATACTGACAAAGTTCTGATTGTTGCGCTTGCCGATGTTGATTTCCTGTTTCCAGCCCTCATTTTTTCCAATCACCAGTGTCCCTATATGGTTTGCTTCCAAGTGATTGATGATAAATCGGCTAGCGTTGTGCAGGTAATTATCAACTTTGCAGTTGCGTTTGTGGGTCAGTTGTTTGATTCTGTTGGATGTGTGCTTCTCTCTTGTGAGCTGAGATTGTAGTTGAGCTTTTTTCTTGTTGTAATAAGCATTAAGAGCTTTAAGAGGTCTTCCATTAATTATTAATGGTGTCAACCCCAAAACATTTGAACTAAGTGCTGCAAGGTTATTTAACCCGATATCAATACCTGCAACAGTTTCCTCATTCCCTTGCTGTGTTTGGGCAACAGCTTCATATACTACCTCGATCGCATAGTTACAAAATAATGGTACAATTCGTACCTGTTGAATTTCACTCACCCGAGTCGTCAAAAAAATGTCTGTTTGGGAAAGATGAACTACTCCTTTTTTTAGCCATTGCTGGCTAACTGCCTGTGATGTGTAAGTAACAACGAATCGACCATCAGTTTTATGTTTGTACTGAGGAAGCTTGGGACGCCCAAGAAACTTCTGCGGACAATTTGTATACTTCTTACTCGCCTCAAAAAACGAGATCCAACTTTCGTGCAATCTCATTAAGGTCTGTTGGCTAACCTTAGCTGGCAGTGCCGTATAATCAGCCGTTCCCTGACACAACTTCACCATAGCGTTGTAGTTAAGGTATTTGGCGTCAAAAATGAAAGATTGCCGAATCAGATAATTGGCGTAGTTAAACAGATTCTTAGACAAAAAGCACAAGCGAGCGCACTCAGCATAAAAGCCGTGATGTTTGTCAATAATATGTTTCTCTACTAGCCTCATCTGTCTTACTCTTCTACTAACAAAACTATGGCAGATGTTGGGACTAACGGCAAGAAGATCGGATCGGGTTTTGACGGTAAGAGTACCAGACTACCGAGATGGAAATGTTAGAGCGCCCGCAGCGCTCAGACAAAAAGGACAAAAACCGACGCGATCCCAGAGCCGATCGGGGCAAAGCCCATCGAGGATAAATGAGTCGAGATCAGGATAAGTGCCTATAGACTGAGTGAAGTTTCCCAATACAACAATACTTCGGACAGTTTTTTAACGACTCTGTAAGCGTTACAGCGTAAGCCCTGGCATTTTTAATGTTTTTTTGAAACGAGCGGGCTAGAGTTAAAGATTGAAAAAATACTCATCCCTATAGCCATCAAGGGTTTGAGATACTCGATTAGATCTAAAACTGTCCGGAGTATTGAATACAAAACAAACATCAGATTTTGATACGTGTTGGAGGCACGCAACTCAAGCGTTCCGGTTATTTCACTCGAATCTCCGGGTGTAACGCGATTTTTGATAAAAAAACTAACCCCTCCTCACACCATGGAGGAGGGGTCAAAAAATGAGTTTACATTACATTCCTGGACGCGCGACGGGGTATCAACCCGATTTCTGACTGGAGACTTCACCTGCCTAAAACCCATAAACCTCTTATTTTTCGTATCAACCGGGTCGATCGGCGCTTCTAGATTAGTTCGATCGCGAATTAGTGCGATCGCTCGATCAAATTGCTCAATACTGTACGCGCTCGTTCCAAAGGCAGGTGTCGGGGTTTGCCGTTCCAGACAATCTGATATTCGTTGCTGTGTTGACCGTCACCGTACCCAGAAATCAGCTTTAAGTGAAATGCTTCCTCAGCTAATTGATGAACTTGATCCCTGAGAGCAGTTTGTGCAATCTTCATAATTCTCTGCCTCTTAAATCCTTTTTCACAGTCATAGCCAATTTTAATTGGCCGTGTACCTCTCAAAAGTTATAGCTTTTTTTCATTAGTGATTAATAATTTAGTGATTAGTCATTTAGTCATTAGTGATTAGTATTCGTAATGGCGAATTGGTAATTGGGAATTGGTAATTGGGCAATTCTCCCCCTCTCCCTCTCTCCCCCTCTCCCCCTCTCCCATTCTCTCCCTCTCTCTGCAATATAGTGGCGATCGCACCCCATGAGGTATGCCAGATTCTGCGAATGTCAGGATTTGTAAACGGTGGCGTCTGTACCTCCAAAAACCCGATCGAGTCTATATGCGCGATCGATTACCGATTACCGATTAGCGGACATACCTCATCTGTCTGAGACTCTACAATATCTATACCCATAGGTAGTACCCAATGCGCCGACAAGAGAGCTAATGTGACAAGTTAGCTCAAAGGAGGTCAAAAAATGCTTCAAGAAAAAAATACCGAGATAGCCCGCGTCAATGCGCGAAAAACCGATGTTTTTGATATTTTCAACTTCAAACATTACATCGGGCCAAACCCTTATTTAGAAACAGCGGCTTTAGTTTTCGATTTTGCGGTGACGGAGGCGATCGCACCACAGCCGATCGCACATTATCATGAAATTATTGGCGATCGCTACCCGCAACTACTAGGCGAAACCTTCACGAACCACGCCCAACTGTTCGGCCGCACCGCCTCAGAAGTAGCAAAACTCGACATGGGTTTGCACTTCCAACACTGGAACGTCAAACCATTTTCTCACTTTAGCAGAATCAGCATAGAAGCACTTCATGCCCGCAGCGCCAGAGCCGTAGTTTACGCTGTTTGGGATTGGTTTGAAGCCATCAATCAAAATCAAGATTTCCCCCTAGAAGCACAAATTGGCGCGCTGCAAAATATGTTCCGCCAGTCTGTTTACGGAGGCCCGACAGTTTATTCATTAATGCGATCGGCATCCCAAAAAGGCATTCCCACATTTTATTTGTGGGATGAAGGATTGATGCAATACGGTTACGGTAAAAAACTGGTGCGTGGCTCTGCCACAACTTTTGATTCCGACAGTCATTTAGACTCGGATTTTACCACACGCAAAGATGATTGTAAAGCTTTTCTTGCTACCTTAGGATTTCCAGTTCCCAAAGGCGATATCGTCTCCACAGAAAACGGAGCTCTGGGAGTTGCAAGAGAAATTGGCTACCCAGTTGCTATCAAACCAGTAGTCGGTCATAAAGGAATTGGCGTCACCGCAGATATCCGAGATGCAGAAGAATTGCAGGCGGCTTTTAAAAGAGCAGTTAACGCAATTCCCGAAACATGGCCCGTGCGAGTTATTGTGGAAAATAGCATCAAAGGAGCGGATTTTAGGCTGCTGTGCGTTGACGGCAAGTTTGTTTCTGCAACTGAACGTCGGCCCGCTTGGGTAACAGGGGACGGCGAGTCAACTATTCGGGAATTGATCCGCCGCGAAAACCGCAAACCAGAACGCTTGGACACGCCAACTTCGGCGATGAGCAAAATTCAGTCCGACGAAGCGATGGAAATGTACCTGGAACAACAAGGGCTGTCATTGGATAGTGTCGTAGAGCGCGATCGCACTGTATCTCTTCGCAAAGTAGCCAATCTTTCCGCAGGCGGCGTCAGCATCGATGCTACCCGCACCATTCACCCGGATAACATTGTTTTAGCTCAAGATATCGCCCTGCATTTTCGGTTAACTTGTTTGGGGATTGATGTTGTCACAGAAACTCTCGCCAAATCTTGGAAAACCGGGAATTTTGGGATTATCGAAATCAATGCCGCGCCGGGAATTTTTATGCACCTCAACCCGGCTGTCGGAGAAGGGGTTGATGTGCCTTCACATATTATTGATACTTTCTTTGATTCTGGAAAGTCAGCCAGAATTCCGATTATTACGTTCAACCGAATTTCGGTACACGAACTGCAAGAAACAATTGACCACATTCTGTTGCAACATCCTGATTGGACAATCGGTGCTGTTTGTCGCACTGGACTTTTTGTCAACCGTTCTGAAAAGGTTTTGCATAAAAATTACAATCTTAATGTGCAAACTTTGCTGCGAAATCCTAAACTCGATTTGTTGATTGCTGAATATCCCGAAAATGTTTTGGAAGCTGAGGGAATGTTTTATCAGGGCAGTAATATGGTGGTGCTGGATAATCCGGGGGAAACAGAGATGATTTTGCTCAGGGAAAGCACTGATGATGATACTGTGGTGGTGCGGGAAGGCAATAGTATTTCTATCCGCCGCCAAGGTTTGATCGAACAGTACAGTCTGGAGGATGGGGAACCGTTTACTCGGGTGTATTTGAAGGAAATTGGGACTATTTTGTAAGGTGCAAATTGCCACTTGAGTAAGGTGTGGGTTGCATACAATTAAATCAACACAAAGGTGCGAATTATTACTCGCACAAAGTAATAAGCGCACCTTCGTGTTGACGGTTAAGTGCAAATTGCTATTTAGGCAAGGTGTGTAGCGCCCACTCAAATTTAACAATCAAGTGCGAATTGCTACTTGTGTAAGGTGCATTCGGCGCACTATACTGAGGTAAAGTAATTGTTATATTGTCGTTACCAAACTAATATTTTCGTAGAAACCGAACTTTATGAAGATAAATTCATATTTGTGCGATCTTAAGTTTTGACACAATCTTGTTTCTGCGCTGTCGATCGTGTTATCAAGGAAATTCAGAACTATTTAAACGAATCGCACTCCGGTGCCAAAAACTCTGGAAATATGAATGTTGCGAGCAATTGGTTTAATTCACTGACGAAAAATTTACAGTCGTATCGCCGCTACATTCCAGCAGCGTTGACTCTTTGCACGGGTGCCGGCTTGTCATTGATAGCGGCTGCCGTTGTCTGGAATTGGGAAAATCAGCGGATGGCAGCAGAATTTCATCAGCAAGCCGATCGCCTGAATGCGACTTTACAGCAAAGCATCAACAAAAACTTAGATTTTCTGTACTCAATTCAAGCATTCTACAGCGCATCTGCTGAAGTTAGCAGACAAGATTTGAGGGAATTCGTTCAACCGGCACTGTCCCGAAATGCTGCTGTCTTTTCTGTAAACTGGGTTTTGCGCGTCCCGGCTGCGGACAAAGCAGCTTACGAACAGACAATTCGAGCCGAAGGTTTTCGGGCATTTCAAATCTACGAGCGAGATGCTGACAAAAAGCCTGTACCAGTAAAAGCGCGATCGGAATATTTTCCTGTCACGTACAGAGAAGCCCTGGAAGCAGATACAAAATCACTGGGTTTCGATCTGGCTTCCAATCCCGAACGCAAAGCAGCTTTAGAGAAGTCGGTGAATACCGGGAAAATAGCTGCTTCGGGGAAGATTAAATTAATTAAGAACGATAGACCTGGAGTGCAACTATTTCTGCCAGTACCTGGCCGCGCAAGTTCTCCAGATAACTCGGCAAACAGCCGCGAAAACCTCAGGGGAGTGATTTCAGGTGTGTTTCAGATTACCAATATGGTCAATTTTTATTTAGAATCACTGAATTTAGACCACATAAATTTTTATCTCTATGACAACTCCGCCACAGAAAAAGAACGGTTTTTGATGCGCTACGACTCGCAAACCAAGCAGTTTATAGATAATCCACAACTAGAACATCCAGAGTTAACTAATCTCCGGCAACCTATCTGTGAAAATAAGAGTGCTTGCACTCGCACATTCAACGTAGCAGACCGCCAGTGGATGCTGCTAGTTTTGCCGGGAAAGGGGTACGATAGTCTGAGCGCCCATGAGGGTTCGCTGGCAATTGGCGCGATCGGGCTTTTGATGAGTGGCAGCTTGACGGCTTACCTGTTGATGTCTCTAGGACGTACAGCCAAAGTAGAACACCAAGTGCGCGATCGTACAATTCAACTAAAAGAGCGCACCGCTGAACTAGAAACGGCACTGACAAATTTACAGTCAGCGCAATTAAAACTAATCCAAACTGAAAAAATGTCCAGCTTGGGGCAGTTGGTGGCTGGAGTCGCTCACGAAATTAACAATCCTGTCTGCTTTATTTCTGGCAACCTGAGCCATACAGGCGAATATACTCAAAACTTGCTGGAACTTGTGAAAATATACCAGCAGCAATATCCCAACCCAACGCCAGAAGTACAAGGAAAACTACAAGAGATCGATTTGGAATTCATTAGTGAAGACTTGCCTAAACTCCTAAAATCGATGAATGTAGGAGCCGAACGCATCCGCCAGATTGTGCTTTCTCTGCGAAATTTTTCGCGTTTGGATGAAGCTGAAATGAAGTCGGTCGATCTTCACGAAGGCCTTGACAGTACCTTGATGATTTTGGACGGTAGGCTAAAAGCTAACGGTGATTTTCCCGGCATTAAAATTATCAAAGAATACGGCAAATTGCCCTTGGTGGAGTGCTGGGCAGGACAATTAAATCAGGTATTCATGAATATTTTAAGCAATGCGATTGATGTTTTGTATGACGGCGAAAAAAATAAACATTTAATCGCAAAATCTTCCTCAGAGTCGCCTTTTTTACCTACCATTGTGATTCGCACTGAACTTTTAAGTTATAATTGTGCGTGCGTGCGGATCGCGGACAATGGAGCGGGCATGACGGAGAAGGTAAAACAACGTTTGTTTGAGCCATTTTTTACTACCAAACCTGTAGGCAAAGGTACCGGATTGGGATTGTCGATTAGCTATCAAATAGTGGAAAAACATCAAGGTTCGCTCAGGTGCGTATCGGCTCCGGGAGAGGGAACTGAATTCTGGATTGAGGTACCCGTGCGGCAACAGCCCGAGCAATCAGTTGCTAATATTTCATCAGCGGTACGCGTCAGTTGACAGTTGACAGTTGACAGTTGACAGTTGACAGTTATATGGCGGTGCCAAGAGTGCGGGCCCTCTTAGGAATGAGAATTAAATAACTTACAATTTTTATTGTTATTGTGGGATGGGCGGGAGAACCCGTTCTTTCTAGACGGGCGGGACGCCCATCCCACAAATATGTATAAATTATTTAATTTGCGATCCTTAATTGACAGTTGACAGTTTAAACAATACCGATGCAACCGGAAACGATATTAGCAAGCACATCCTAATTTACATTTAAATATTACCGAAAACAAATATCTGGGATTTTACGCGCCGCGACAATTTATCATTGTAGTAAGGTCTGATTACCAATTACTAATTACGATGTCTTTACAATTTATTAGCATTCCGCCAACCACCGATCGCAAACCAGTCGCTTTAATTGTCGCTTTGCACGGATGGGGTGCTAATGCTCGGGATTTGACTGCGTTAGCACCGGCTTTCAATTTGCCGGATTATCAGTTTGTGTTTCCCGATGCTCCGTTTCCCCATCCCCAGGTAATGGGTGGCAAAATGTGGTATGACTTGGCAAACAAAGATGCTGAGGGATTGGTAGAAAGCAGGGAATTGCTGAAGGAATTATTGCTGTCTTTGGAAAGCAGCACGGGCGTGCCTTTGTCTCGCACGATTTTAGGAGGCTTTTCTCAAGGCGGGGCGATGACTCTGGATGTGGGTTTGACTTTGCCCGTAGCTGGTTTAATTTGTCTGAGCGGTTATTTGCACTCGTCGATTTCGCCCGTTGCTGGGAGTGCTTTGCCGCCTGTTTCGATCGTGCACGGTACTCAAGATAATATTGTGCCCGTTAGTGCTGCGGTGCGATCGCGCGAGAGTTTGACTGCTTGGGGAGCACCCGTGCAGTATCGAGAATTTAACATGGGACACGAGATTCTGCCGGAAGTTGTAGATGTAATGCGAAGTTTTGTTGTAGAAACTGTGTCTAAATCTGATTAAAGGCTTAGGATATAGTATGGCGGAAGTCTCGGGCAGGGTCAAAAAATGAAAACTTTAACCAAAGCATCGCGCGATATTGCTGTACTTACTTCTCAGGACGTGGCAGAATTGGCTGTCCGTTTGGAGGTTGACGATTATACAGATCCTTTTGAGGGATTGAATGATTGGCATTTGTTGCGATCGCTTGCCTTTCAGCGGCCGGAGATGGTTGAACCCTATCTCCACCTTCTGGATATGGAAGCCTACGACGAAGCATAGGCTTAAAAATCTAGCTCAAAATTTCGACGGGATTGAGGAAGAAGTTAGCAGCATATTTTGTTGCGGATTGAACAGATGAGTTATGGATTTTTGTCTGTTTTCATCTCAACTTCTTTCTTGATTCTTTTTTATTGAAATATGAAACAAGGTTGGTAGTGAGGACTTTAGTCCTTCATGGATGCGGACTAAAGTCCTCACTACCAACCAATCTTATATCCAAATAATATTATAAGTAAGTCGTTTTTTATCTAAAGGGATCATCTCATTTTTGAAAAAAGCATTTTTCATTATAGTGCGAGCGTCCCCGCTCGCGAGCAGTATAATACTCGCGAGCGGGGACGCTCGCACTATATGCAAAACTGAGATGCTCCCTATCTAAAATATAAAATCCTATGGTGAAAGGTAGACGAATTTTAATCGGCGTTAGTGGCGGGATTGCCGCTTACAAAGTTTGTGAAGTAGTTTCAACTTTAGCGAAGGCTGGAGCTGAAGTTAAAGCAATTCTTACGGATGCATTCTTACGGATGCGGCCGGGGAGTTTGTCACGCCTTTGACTTTTGCTACTCTTTCCCGCCATCCTGCTTTTACAGACAAGGATTTTTGGCAAGCAAATCACGGCCGCCCGCTGCACATTCAACTGGGAGAATGGGCGGAAGTTTTTGCGATCGCTCCCCTGACTGCTAATACTTTGGCTAAGCTGGCGGGGGGTTTTGCTGATAATTTGTTGACTAATACTGTCTTAGCTTCTACTTGCCCAATTTTGCTGGCGCCGGCGATGAATACTGATATGTGGGAACAGCCTGCGGTGCAGCGGAATTGGCGGGAAGTGTTGACTTATCGGCGCTATCATGCGGCGAATCCGGGGGCGGGAATGCTGGCGTGCGATCGCGCGGGTGTCGGTAGAATGGCTGAACCTCATGAGATTTTGCCTCATATTGAGTCGCTGTTGTATACCAAGGGCGATCGAGATTTAGCCGGTAAACGGGTGTTAATCAGCGCGGGAGGAACCCGAGAACACCTCGATCCGGTGCGGTTTATCGGCAATCCTTCTACCGGCAAAATGGGCATAGCTTTGGCGCAAGCTGCACTGCATCGCGGCGCGGCTGTGACGCTGGTACACAGCATAACTGGGGAATTGTCGCTGTCTGGTGTACGGGCGATCGCAGTTACCAGCGCCCAAGAAATGCGACAGGCGATGCTAGAATGCTTTCACGATGCCGATTTGACGGTGATGGCGGCGGCGGTGGCGGATGTCAAACCAGTCGATCGCAGTAATCAGAAATTGCCAAAGCGATCGCTCCCCAATTCTTTACCGTTAGCGCCTGTAGCCGATATTGTGGCAGAGTTGGGGAACTTGAAGCAGCCGCACCAAAAGCTCATCGGCTTTGCAGCACAAACTGGGGATATTGTCAAGCCAGCGTTGGAGAAATTGCGGGCTAAGAAGCTGGATGTAATTGCCGCAAACCCGATCGATAAAATAGGTGCAGGTTTCGGCAGCAATACCAATCAAGCAATATTAATTAATACCGCCGGGAAGCAAGTAGAAATTGCACCTTGCAGCAAGCTAGAAATGGCT
Organism: Microcoleus sp. PH2017_09_SFU_O_A; assembly: GCF_020738625.1. NCBI lineage: Bacteria > Bacillati > Cyanobacteriota > Cyanophyceae > Oscillatoriales > Microcoleaceae > Microcoleus > Microcoleus sp. PH2017_09_SFU_O_A. The sequence continues at coordinate 27,615 of NZ_JAEQCF010000062.1, read as the reverse complement.
CACCGACTGTTAGATTTTGCGATAGAGCGGTGATATGATTCTCGGTGAATTAACGACCATATTTGTAGGGGCGGGTTCACAAAAAATCTTTGATTCACATTCACAATATCTATAAACCCGCCCTGACCGATGCACAGAATGCGATCGACTTCCAACTCGTTATAGATTAGCAGGTTCCGGGCATAATTCTGATTCCACAAAAGTTGTTGATTCCGACTCGGCCGGCAACTCAATATTTGCGATCTTAATTTCTAGTTTAAATCCTAAAGCTTCAAGCAATTCTACCAAACTGTAAATTTCCGAACCGCCGCTTTCAGTCAGCATCTTGTCGAGTTTTTCGTGAACTTCTTTTGCTGACTCCGAAAGAGCATTCATCCTGATTCGAGCCTCAATCACCTTTCTGATAGCATTTCTCAAAAGTGCGGGTTCAGGGTCTTTTTCTTCCAAAATAGCCCAGATATAGGCAGCAGCTTCTTCCGGCTCTTTGAGAGATTCAATTAGGTACTCGCAGTAGCTATCACTTGTCGGTGCTTTCACGTCTTTCATAATCTTCCCAGTATACTATAGCTTGTCGAATGTCTTGTTCTTGAGTGCTTTTATCTCCGGCTACTAGGATGACGACAATTGTCAACCCAACTTGTCCGAAGTAGACGCGGTAGCCCGGCCCATAATTAATTCTGAGTTCAAAAACTCCTTCTTTTACTGACTTGACATCTCCGAGATTACCTTGCTCAACTCGGTCAAGCCTAGATTTGATTCTAACTCTAACATTCCGATCGCGGAGGGCATCAAGCCACTCGGTAAATGGTGCCCTACCCTCTGCTGTAGTGTAACGTCGAATTTCCCTGGGTTGTACTTCCACAATTTTATCCTAATTCTTTGCCAATTTCTATAATAAGGCTGTGAAGCGTAGCTATCCCGTAGGGAATCGCCACCGCCTTCCCCAAGCAAATCATACTTAAGACAGAGGCATGAGATCGCCTTTCAGGTAAACCTTGTGCAGGAAACTTTGATTAAAACAGGGAGTTGTAAATGAACTTTAAATCGATCGCAAAAACCAATCTACTACTCAGCAGCCTAATCGTGAGTCTCGGATTCCAAACACTTCCAGCCGCAGCCGCAGTCACCGACGCGCAAGTTTCCGCCCTCGTAGAAGCGCTGCGACAAGCCGCCCCGCCGCAAACCGCAAATGACGGAATGTACAGTCAGTGGCAAGTTTTGCCGGGTAATATTTCCCGCTGGGCAAAATTCTGTACCAAACAAGATTTAACACCGCAACAATTTGAAGCCGACGCCACAAAAGCCAAAACAATTGTTACCTGTATCGTCGGCGATTTGCTGCGCGACGAATACAAAGCTAGCAGCAACAATGAATTAACCGCTATCCGCCGCGCCGCTTGCTGGTGGATGACAGGGGACTCCGCAGCTTGCAAAAGTGGCGCCACTGCTACTTATGCGGACAAAGTTGTCAGCGTTTACCAGCAGCAGCGGCCTAAAAAGTAAGGTTTGTGCTGCGGGATATCGATTTTTTTGACCGCAGATAACGGCAGATTAACGCAGATGAATTGCGATTTTTTAGCAGAGGTGTAACCAATCCTATCGAGCCATCAGATGTAGGTTTTGGGCTGTGTAGCCTTCGGGCAAGTTAGAAATATGGGTTGCCTTCTGCTAAGAAGCAAGCTATAATCAGTAATGTACGACCGAACTGTTCGATAGAGCAGTGTAAGCCGCGCCAATTTTTTTCATGTTTCGTTCGCAAGAACAAGAAGAGAACCCAACAACAGGGTTCTATTTTAATTTATGGATGAGTAACTTTTCCTTTGATTTTAGCTTTCAATCTTGAAGCAATGGGTGCATCTCAATGCAAGCGAATATATGCGTAGGGGCGAAGCATGACCGCAGAAAATAGGAGATGATAACTAATAACTTATATGCGGTCATGCTTCGCCCTCTTCCTTGCGCCAGATGCACCCGAAGCAATTTCTGGTTTGATTGTTAATTTTAGCTCTGGCTTTTGTGCTGATGGATAGATAATAGCAATTTGATATCCAATTCAATTATCCTATAAGCGCCAAAGATTCTTGAGAACATTAATCTGCTCTTTCTGTCGTCGAGCGATTACTTCTGGCGTCCATTCCTGTTCCCGCAGCACTTGGGTAGTAAGTGCAAAGGGTGAAACACCTGTTTTAGTGGTGAAATACTTCTGTTTTTTTACATCAAAATCATAATTTTGTGCCAGAGTGTTTTTCGCACAAGATAGTAAAACTAAGTTGCCAAGACGATGTACATATTGAGCGTGCTCTTGCTGATTAGCAAACCACTTCATCCACTCACTATTAGCACCTGGATTTTGGGGAAGTACGTGCTCGACAGTAATGTTGGAGAAGTTGTAAGATGCTTCACCTTCTGACAGAGCAGCATCTAAGCGCACCAAAACATAACGACGAATTTTTTGCATTAGGTAAAGGTCACTATCGAGGACTCTAAGGATATTGTTTGACTCTTCAGGAGTAAACTGGAGCGGTGAATAGGAATTGAATAAATCTTCCTCTTGCTCAATAGCAGTAAGCAATCTGCTGTAACGTTCTATGCGCTCATTGATATTGGCGCGGACAATCATTAAACCTGCGGCAAGGCGGTCTAAATCTCTAAAGAAACGCAGCAAATTATCGGGGTTATTACGGTTACGGTTGCGAGATAGGTAGAGAATGGCAGGTGGTACCCAGTCAAAATTATCAATTTTGTTTAACCATTTAAATAGTTGATTAATTTCCTGTGCACGCGCCTCGCTTTCATAGGTTAAGTTGTAAATGTCCGAAAAAGCCTTAGCATAAGGAGCTAAAATTTCATCAATGAATTGCTGAGGCCCAGCCGCAGGATTGATGTTTTCTTGAAACTCTTTAAGGATACTCTTGCTAAGTTTTTTCTTTTCCTTAATCATGCGAATATGAGAAAACAAATCTTTGAATAACTCGCGTCCCAGATTCTCCTCGGTATCTTCCCACTTTTTAGTATATTTTTCTTGTTGACTTTCGGGTATTTTTCCGATAATGTCAGCTTTCAAGATATCAGTTACAGAAAGATCTAATCCCCTATTGTTCAACACAGAGAATATCCGATATGCAGAGTCAAAGTCAGGCGTAGAAACCACTACTAAGAAGCACTGAGTAATGATGAACTGGGCAAGGCGTATACAGCAATGTTCGCCTATTGCATGGAAACGTTGCAAGAATAAATGTGCATTTTCTTTAATCAGCTTCTGACTATCCATCAGCTCAACACTGTTCAACTCTTTGAGCTTGTTAATACCACCTTCATTTTGAATATATTCCTTGAAAAAGTCTGCATCTCGCTCGCGCAAAGTCAAACGGTAACGATTAGGAGTACCCGCAATCAAGCTGCCTCTTTGGTATAGAAAAGTGGTCAAGTCATTGGCGTGTTCTGTTGGCAATGATGCCCTGAGAGCAGATAGTAGTATGGTGAGAGTCGTTAGACGTTGCTGACCATCTACAATTTCAGCGGCTGGCTGCTCCGATTTAATCAAAACTATGCTGCCTAGAAAGTAGGGGTTGAGTTCATCAATCGTCTCGTTACCATCTCCCAAGAATGTTAGCAGGTCTTCCAGCAGTTCCCCAGCTTCCTCCTTTGTCCAAGCATAGGGACGCTGGTAGAGGGGAATGGTGAACATAAAGTCATCGCTAAAGATTTTTTTAATCGGATGTTGTTCACCCTTGATGCTGACACGGTTCATGCTTGGTTCCTGTGTTAGGTATGGTTGGTAATTGCTTCCCGAAAGTCAATTTTCCCTGTTGCTAGAATACCATGCTCAAGCTTGGAAAGGCGAACTCTCAACTTAGCCTGTGCAGGCTGGTTCCATTCGTCGCGCCGCAGATGTCAATCTGCGGCTGAATCACTCTTTTTCCGCCTGACTTCTCATCAACTTTTGCACGCTACCCAACGCCCGATTTAATTCGTAACTCTTTCTTTCCGAATTCTGCAAAAAAGCCTGCTGTTCTTCCTCAATCATTAACACATCCTGCCGCACCAAACCATCTAATAACTTTTGAGCGGCACCGAAACAGCTATCTTTGATAAACTTGCGAAACCACACAGGCAATTTGTGCAGCCGCCAAAACGCATTTAATGAGGTAAAATGAACTAAATAAGCGCGAGTTGCTGTCTCGCTTACCGGGCAAACTAAGCAGTAAATCTTAAAGTCGCTTCCCAATGTTGAAACCCAGTGCGGGTAAACATAACTCACGTCAAGCGGTTCCGGGTGCAGTCGGCGCAGAGACTTAAAAAATAACTGGGAAATTGACCAAATTTTATCTATTTTGTAATAACTTTGTGCTTGATAGCGAGCTGTTACTTGATGCTCGTCTTCTGCTAAACTATCTAATACCGGATTTGCCCAAGCTTGCCAATCATCGTGCAAGTGTCCGTGGTACATATCCATCAAATTTTCAATTAAAAATGAATAGTGTGCCTGACAGTCGATGACTGAGACTGTGGCAATATAATTGAGATGTTCCCACTCGGGCAAATCCAATAAATCTATTTTTTCGGCTTGGGTTTCCTCGCCGGGAAACAGCCAGATAAAACCGTTTTGCTCCTTGACTGGATAGGAGCGAATTTTGCAGTTAGGTAGCTTTTGGTTTTCTGCTAAATAATCGACTTCGGCGCATTCTCCGCTTGCATTTAATCGCCATCCGTGGTACGCGCATTCGATTAAATCGCCTTTAACTTTGCCGTGGCTGAGTTTAACTTGTCGGTGCGGGCACCTATCTTCTAAAGCGTTGATTTTGCCTGTACTGTCGCGGAAAAGTGCGATCGCCCGATGCCACAATATCACAGCTAGGGGCTGACTCTGTACCTCTGTGCTGCGGGCGACTGCATACCATTGCTCCAAATTAATGCCCAACTCGCGGATGTGAGTTTTTTCTCCCCTTGCAGATATCGATTCGATCGCATTATTTTGCATTACAAATTTTCCCAAATTACGCCCATAGAACAACCCAATCTTACAAAATAACAGCCGGGAAAGCAACGGCCGTAAATTCTTTTAAATCTCCCTTCTGACAAATACCTGTCGCTCGCTAAATGCTTCAACCAGCTTGGCGACAATCTAAATTTCAACAATCTTGAAGCATCGCGAAATCCGTATTTAGAACAATCGGGAATAAAATCTCTAATTGCACCTATAATGTAGCCGAGGGTGGCTGGTGTTTCGACTTCTGAGACATTATCTAAAAAGACAATTTTACCCTGCCGATTTAACAAGTTCTTAATGCCTGAGAGGGCGACGGGTAGGTTGGGTAGGTGGTGAAAAGTGGTGGCACTAACTATTAAATCAAATTGGCGATCGAGCGCTAATTGACTGGCATCCATTTGGATGTATTCGATATTGGGGGCTGAGCGTTTTTGACTAGCAATAGCCAGCATTTTTGCTGATAAATCTACCGCCACTACACGCTCGTAATACTTAGCTAATTCCCAAGCCAGAATGCCAGAACCGCAGCCAATATCTAATGCTGTACCTTTGTTGGAAGACAGATTTTTAGTAAAAAAATCGTTCTGGCTTTCCAAGGTGGCAGCGAAATCGTATTCTGTTGCAAAATCATCAAACGTTACAGATTTATTGGGAATTTTCCAGTTACTCTTCAGCATCTATTCTTGCTTTATACTCATTCAACATTTTACCCGCAGATGCACCCAAAGCCACGCGGATGTTTTTTTGTTCCCAAGCTCTGACTTTTCTCCTCAGCGAAACCACACCCACAAACCGTAACTCATCTGAATTGCTAGTAATATTACCAACAAACTCAGGAGAGCGATCGCTCCTAATCCTCCGAAAAGACCTACAATTAGTGTCACAACCGCCGCAGCTAACTTTAAGGCAGGACTCCATATCGGGTGAGCGGGTTCGTCCTCATCTCGGCGCAAAGTGGTTTCTAGTAGAGCAATCACAGCTAAAGAAATCGCTAAAGAACCACAAATTAAGCACCGCACGTTCAAAGGCAGCACTGTTGCTTTCGAGGCAATTACATTGTTGATTCCTGCCGCCGTTGCCGTCACCGACATTACCAGCGGCATATGCAAATATCCCCAAGCAAATACCCAACCAGTTGCAGGTTTTGGAGGCCTGCGAGCGACAAAATCAAAGTATATCCACCATATACCGAAAATCAGCGTCATTCCCAGAATTCCAGTGATGGCATGGGCGAATTCAAAGTGTTCTTTGGCGGCTAATCCTTGAACTACGCTGACTACGGCTTCCCCCAAAACTATAATCATAAATAGTCCGTATCTTTCGGGAAGTCTGGAACTGCTAAATTGGGGGAGTTTTGATTGGTGTCTGAGGGTAAATATCGGGGTATTGATATCTACAAATAAGCCAATTACCCACAAGATAAAACGTGTTGGGGGAGGTGCGAAAACGGATAAGATAAAAAAGGCGATCGAAATACTAGAACCAATGACAAACCGTTTCGCAGTTGGGCGGAAACTCGGTTCGTGGTAACCAGCACGCCACCAGAGAACAGTTACGATCGATCGCGCAAATACGTAAGATAAGGCAAAACCCACAGAGGTTTCTCCTAAACCGTGGTGGGAAAATACCGCCAATCCCGCTACAGCCAAAATTAGGAGAAACGTAAACAATCGATTTTCAATTCCTTCTGTCTCAAACCGCTCATTATAGTAAGTTGCACCGATCCAAACCCACCACGCGGGCAAGAATAGCAAGATGTATTTACCCGCGCCTACCCAAGAAACATCGATCGCCAAATTGTGCGATAATTCGGCAATAATAACTACGAATACCAGGTCAAAAAAGAGTTCCAGCCAGCTAACTTTTCGGTGCAATTGCTGTTCTTCGTCGGTGCGGATTTGCGGTTTTTGCCACCAGATTCTTTTAGCCATAAACCAATGTTTTGTGTGCTAATTTAACTCGAAATAAAATAAAAAGGTTCGTAGTTAGGACTTTAGTCCTTCTATGGATGCGGACTAAAGTCCTCACTACGAACCAGTTTTTTTTAAGGTTCGTAGTTAGGACTTTAGTCCTTCTTCTCCTGAGGACTAAAGTCCTCACTACGAACCAGTTTTTATTCGTGCGGACACGATTGAAAATCCGCCCCGCTGCAAACCTTAGATTTTCAGCACGCCTTCGGGATTCACCGTCAAGAGCGATCGCCTCTGCAAACCCTCCTGGTATAAAATAGCATTAGCTGCCAACAAACCGCTGCTCACCGCCCTTTCCATTAAACCGCAAGGAAAAGGCATTTTTACCCAATCTCCGGCAAACAACAGATTGGGAACAGCGCAGCAAGTCTCCGGCCTTTCCGCATAACTACCGGGCGGATAGCCCGAGAAATTCTTTTGATTTACCAACTCCCGGTGCAGCAGAGTTGCTGCTTTTAATTCCGGTACAATTTCATACAATTCTTGCTCAAAAGTAGCCAGCAAAACTTCCTGGTTGGGGAATTCCTTCTCCTTGTAACAATAAGCGTGCAGTTCCACTACGCTACCGCCAGTTTTCTGATGCCACTCGATGAACTGATCCTGGATTTTGTGGTAAAGTGTGATGCTGTCAGTCAGTTTGTAGCCGGAAAGCGAACTAAAATTGCTGTGTTCCCAGGCAAAATCGCGATCGAACCAAAAACGCCCAACCGCAAACGGATCGGCTATTTTCAATTCCTCAATTCGGCTCTGCACCTGCGGATTCACCTCACCGCTGGCCAAACTAAACAAATGCTGCATCCCCGGAACATCCGCCGCAAATACATAATAATCAGCCTTCAATGTTTCCCCTGCATTCTGCGGTTGCGACTTATTAGGAGCGGTGGCTAACTGTATCTCATCGGATTTTTTATCAACTACTTTAAATCGAGGCAAATCCCGTTGAGCAGGCCCGCTCACAACTCGCCCATCAGCATCAAAAACTGCCCCATGACAAGGACAGTGAAATTGACCGTCATTTTGTTTCTGAACCGTGCAGCCTTGGTGAGTACAGCTCAGAGAAATTGCCTCTTTTCCTCCGGGTGCGGCGGCAAACACGCTGTCGCCAGCGCCGAAATATTCCGTAGAGTTGCTGTCAGTTAACAGCGCGTTTCGCTTTACCCAAAAAGGTACTTTACTCTGCACGTCTCCAGACTGATAAGTCAAAGAATCAATCTGACCGTTTTCCCAGTGAATTCCGCTAACTGCGACATCTGTCAATACTTTGCCACCTTTACTTTCAATGGATCTGGCAATCGGCTGCACCAAACTCGTGCCCATATCTTGCCGCGTGCCGTTGAATGCCAAACCTTCGGGATTTCCGAAAAAGTAAAAGTGGAAGAATTGCATTAATTCTCCTACGCTCAATTCGTCGGGAGCGTTGAGACTGGACTTGGCAAAAGGCAGAAAATACAAGTCGTAAAGTCCGCGCGGGAATTCACCTTTTACCCAGTCGGCAACTGATATGTTGTCGAGGCGAGCGAAACTTTTTTGAGTTTGAAAACCGCCGATTTCCCGAAAAACTTGCCAGTGAGCGGGTTTTGTCAGGTTGATTCCCCACTTGAGCCTATTCGGAGAAGATATCCCCAAATCAACGATATTCCAGGGGAAAGCTGAATGGTTGGGACGGAAAACTTCTGGTTGGTATTTGCCGTCTCGAAACACAACGGCGTAGGATTCTAAAGATACAAAGTTATCGGTAATTTCTAGTTCTTTGACCACACTTTTGAGGTTGTAGTATTGCGGAAAAAAACCGTGAAAACCGTGTTCCATCATAAAGGTTTCGTTGCCGACTTGTATCGGCCAACTAGCAATTTTACCGCCGAGTTGGGGCGATTTGTCCAACAGCGTCACGGCGAAACCCCGCTGACTCAGTTCGTAAGCACAGGCGAGCCCTGCTAATCCTGCGCCGACAACTGCAACGGTTTTGGGTTTATTCAGCATTCGCGGCAAGTCAAGAGTATCTTGCACAAAAACGGCGGGTTCGGGCTTGGACAATCGAGAGTAGCCCAGCAGCCCGCCTGCGGCACCGACTCCGAGGAATTTGAGGGCGGTTCGTCGAGAAACTGGTGGAGATAGCGGTGGATTGGTTGATTCACTCATAAAGCTGGTTCACACAAATAAATCATCCGATTTTAGATTTCAGATTTTAGATTTTAGAGGCGATTCGCGGATGCTTCCGGGGACTTGTACCTAAAAACATCTCAAATCGGCTTTTCTATCTAAAACTGTTCGGTGATGGGACATACGCCATAAGGCATACATCATAAGACCTAATACATTATATGTGAAGAAAAATTCAGACAAATCACTCAGTCGGAGTAGGACGATCGCGCGTTGGCGAAGCCCTCGAAGAGGATCGCAAATTAATCTATCTCAGGTATGATGTTTCCAGGGCTATTGTAAAGTATTGTTACGCCCGATACACCCAAACCCAACCGTACAATCTATCACCTAAAATTCATAGACTTAAACCAGTGACAGTTAAACTATTGTCGAAATTGCGCCGCCGAGAGTTTCTGAAAGCTTTCTCACTTGGCTTAGCCGCCCCTTTTTTGTCTAACAGCGCAGCACATTCTCAAGACTATTCAAATATCGCAAAAAGTGCTATCGGCACCAATCTCACAGCCCGAGAAAACCAAAAACCCGGAACCCCAGACTGGGAGTTAGAAAATCCTGCTACGAAGCGAGAAATCGAAGGTTACGCCTCTCTGACCAGCGTCAATCTCGGCGGCGAAATTAAGTTATTTGTCAACACTAAAGAACCGAATTATAGCATAGAAATATTCCGCACCGGATGGTATAATGGACTCGGTGGCCGCCGGATGAATGACCCAATTGTGCGGAAGGGAATCAGACAGCCTCCGCCGAGAGAAGATGAAGCATCGGGACTGATAGAATGCGATTGGAAAGACCCGTATATTTTGCGAATTCCCGATCGCCCTTCCGACTGGACGAGCGGCATTTATTTAGCTAAACTCACAGCCAGTATCAGCGGGAAACAAAGTTATATCATCTTTGCAGTGCGGGATGACGATCGCAAATCCGACATTTTATTTCAATCCAGCGTTACCACTTTCCAAGCGTACAACAATTGGGGTCACAAATCCCTTTACCGCTGGAACAGCATGGCAAAACAAGCTTACAAGGTTTCGTTTAATCGGCCCTACGCCATGAGTCCCAACCGCAAAGCAGCTTACGGCGTAGGTGCGGGGGAATTTCTGACAAATTTTCAGCCAAAAAGGAGAACTTCGAGCGCTGGTTGGGAATACAATATGGTCAGGTGGCTGGAAAAAGAAGGCTACGATGTTACCTATGCCACCAACATTGACACGCATTTTAACTCCCGGTTGCTGTTGTCTCACAAAGCATTTTTGTCCGTCGGTCACGACGAATACTGGTCGCGAGATATGCGAGAAAATATAGAAGCTGCTAGAGATGAAGGCGTCAGCATCGGATTTTTTGGTTCCAATATTTGCTATTGGCAGATCCGCCTAGAACCCAGCCGAATTACTAGGGAAGTAAACCGAACTGTGGTTGCTTATAAAGAAATGGCAGATTTAGACCCTATGGGCGCATTACAAAAAGAATTAGGCGCCGTTAATTCGATAGTAAAAATAGCTAATACTGGGGAATTAAGCTATGGAACAGAGCAACTAGAAAGCACTCAAATAGCAACAAGTTACAATAAATCGCCAGCACTTAATTCTTTAGTAACAACTCGCTGGCGAGACCACTCTATCGGAAGTCCAGAAGATGCTTTGATAGGTGTTATGTACGAGACATTTCAAGTTAATTCTGATATTGTGATTGATAAAAATGCCCCGGATTGGCTGCTGGAAAAAACTCAGTTAAAACAGGGCGACAAGTTACCGGGACTGTTGGGTTATGAAGTCGATCGAATGTTTGGCAATGCTCCGAAAAATATAGTTCGGGTCGGGCATTCTCCATACCCTCACGGCGGCGGGACTCGCTATGCTGATATGACGGTTTATACAGCAGATTCGGGGGCGAAAGTATTCGCGACTGGTTCGATGCAGTGGGCGTGGGGATTAGACGATTACAATGCGCCGCAGTTGCGATCGCCTGTTTTAAATGCCGGAGCTCAGCAGATAACGCGAAACGTTTTAGCAAAGCTGTTAAATTCAGCCAAAAAGTAAATTATGTAATAACTATCCTCTATCTCCATAAGCGGCAAGGTAAAGGGAAGCAGAGCCTCCGAATCTGCATTACTAGGCTCTTCCTGGTAACGAGCAACGAGCAAACATTGCTTAAGTTATTAAATTGTTATTCCTAATCAAGGTACGTAGTTGGGCTTAAGCCCTCTTTAGGCCTATGGATAAAGAGGGCCCAAGCCCAACTACGTACCTAATTTTTGTGATGACTATAAAACCATCCTGCTTCTTAACGGGGATGCGAGGGGGATATCCAAGTATAAGGAGTGTTAAATGAACCGTATTGGGCTATAGGTCAAAAAAAGCTGTAGGGTGCGGACTACGTACCCTACAACCTATATGTCACAGATTAAACAGTAAATAGATGTATATGAGGTTTTACCGATCGTTAGATTTGCCGTCAAACACCTCTCTGAGTAACGTCAATCCTGCTAAAACGCTCTCCATCTGCTCCTCAGACAAATCCTCGAACATTGGCGAAATATTGCTACAGGTGAGCGCTTGAATTTCTTCGAGCCTCGCACGACCAGTTTCTGTCAGTTTCAGCACCACCGCTCGCCGTTCCTGAGGATGTTCTTTGCGGTCTACAAATTTTTCCTGAACCAAGCGCTCGCAAATTGCAGAAGCAGTCGGTCGAGTTACCCCCAAATAATCTGCTAACTTGGATAAAGAAGAACCTGGATAGCGGTAAAGAAACATGAGACTGCGAAACTGAGATATCGATAAAAAGGGTTCTCCTTGATTTCGCATTTGGGCTCGAATCGACCCCACAATCAGCGGAATGATTTCCACTACTGCCGCAGCGCAGCTATCGGGGGTTATTCCTGTAGAGGATTGTTCCAAATTCATCTTTCTTCCCCCTGAAAAATCTCCACCATTGCTGTACTCAGCAAGGTGGCGTGAGCAAAAGGGATGCTCGGTTGGTGCAGCATACAAATCAAATTTCATGTTTGAGTAAAAAAACCTTGGCGTCAACAGAGGCTTTCTGTGAAGCTCCTGCACTTGCTCGGAGGGTGCTTCAGTGACTTATTTAGGTTTTTAGTTTACTTTTCCCAGGGGGGTGTAAGTAAGTATAGGCGACTCGGGCATTTAATTATGGACGGATCGCTAATTTGCTTTATAGACAGTACAGGTATTCGCTCTGCACCGCAATTGCAGTAATACTAACTGTTAGCTATTCTAACAGTTTAGAATTAATTTGTTTGGCTAAATTTGTCAATTTATATGAAAATCGTGTGTAAATTTGGAAATTCAATCTGTTTATCAATCCCTGACTTGAATTTACTGCAATTAACTGCCACACGCGGCTATTTTCATTGAGGGAGCTGGAAATGTTGTTTTTAATTTGGCATCGATTCTGTTTGGGTTGTCGATAGCTAACATTGGCGATCGACCGCATAGTGTAAAATTATTTATCTAATTAAGTATTATTACATATAAATTAGGAAAAGTGAGTTATATATATCACAGTTAGTTGCTCGATCGGAAAAAGTACCATAAATTTTGGAGTTTTTAACTGCCGATGGCTCGCGGGCGACACGCCCGTGCCACAATTAACAAAGATGAGTATAAAAAGTGAGAAAGTTGGTTTGATTAGTAGCCTTAACACTATTTTCGTAATCCGTACAAGTACCTATCAGATCGAAAATTGTTGGTGCGATCGCAAATCAAGTCAACAGCAAAGGAATGAGAATTAAATAACTTATTGATGGTTCTTGTGGGATGGGCGTCCCGCCCGTCCCACTTTCAAGAGTGTAAATTATTTACTTTGCGATCCAAAACTGAAATATACCGCCGCCAACTTGTCGCCACCCAAAATATCGACTTAGCCGAACTCTACCACGAGGCTTGCCATACTTTGCTCCCAGTGATAGCGCTAGTTAAATTTGATTGTTGCAACTTAATTTACAACCTAAAGACATAGGACATAAAAAGCAATTATTGAAAAATTTACGGTGAGAGTTCGATCTCAATCCCGAATTTCCGCTGCTTCAGGTTCAACTGTATTGATTGTTAGATTTATTTTTGGGTTGGAGTCTTTAAAAATATGCCACAGGATTTGATCGAGGGTGTTGAAATCAAGGCGGGATTTGCGATCGCAGGGGAATCAATTGCCGCTATTTCTCAAAATAAGCTGCCGTTGTAATTGCTCAACTAGAGCGTCGGTACAAATGTTGGGCTTGAATCCTTTGGAAGGTGGAGTGCTGGAATTTTGAAGAGTTTTTTTGGGAGATGGCTCTGGCTCGGGTTTTGGTTCGTAGGTGTCTAATATTGCGCTGAGTTTTTGGATTTTCTCCCATAGCTCTACTATCAAGGCTTCTTTTGCCTCGCTCGATAGTTGTTTTAAGTCGGGGAGTTTTTCCATTCCTTTATCTAATGTCTATATTGTCTTCTTGTTAAAGGGGTTGAGCAATTACCTTATTGGTTCTTTTGCATGATTTAGAAGGGTCGAGTCCACCAGGTTTGGTATTAGAATCGGGAGGTGTGTTAGGTGTTTTTGATACTTTCGATCCGGCCCCGGGTTTCGTGTTTTTGTCTGGTGGTGTGATTGGTGTTTTTATATCCGGCTTTCTCTGGGGTTTGGCGTTTTGTGCGATCGCAATTCGATGATTTTTGACCAAATTATTTTCTACTACAGTAGCTGGATGTGCCGGATTTGCCAGCGCTGACGCAGAATCGATCGCCAAAATTAAACCCAAAACTAACTGCAATTGCATTTTACACATAAAAGCTCTCTTCTCTCCCAGTCCCTCTGAGTTCGGAATTTGCTTGTATAGATGCGGTTTCAACCGCCGACATTTCTCCGAAATTTCAGCCGCCGAGGCTAATTAAGATCGATCGTACACAAACAAGATACCACCCGTCGCAACTAAAGCCACAACCGCCGGAACCAAAGGCATCCAGCCACCGAAAGTCAAAATTACCAAAGAACCTTGGTACAGCACACAGATCATAGCACCGCTAGCGATCGCCAACACCAAGAGCGATCGACCCCGCCAAACCAACAGCCCGCCCGTCACAGCCACCAACCACACAAAAACAGCATCTCCCCACTGTATCCCTTGCAATTGCGGCAAAACCCACAAAAGCGGCCTTTTATCAATTACAGCGCTGAGGATTTGACTCACCATGTGAGCGTGAATCCAAACTCCCGACATTTTACCGTAAGGAGTATCAGAATCCTCCCTCGAAACCTCCGAAGTGTGACCAATTAGGACAATTTTACCCTTGACTAAATCAGAGTTTATTTTCCCTTCCAATACTTCTTGAAGCGTCACTTTAAAAGCTGGCTTGGGGTTGGCGCGGTAGTTGAGCAATATTTGACTTACTAGCGCCTTTAAATCTTGATAACCTCCTGTACGAGTAGCCAATCTTTTGAATGTAACATCAGCGATTCGCCACTCTTGATTGTTACTTATCTGTGATTTTATTCCTTGATTTTCCAAAAAACGCAAAGCTAACAGAAAGCTGAAGCTAGTGGGAATTTTACACTTGTTAGTAAAACTAGAAAGATTTGGTTTATAGGAAAGAGATTGACGGCGAATACTGCTACCTTTTTCATGGCGCAATTCATCCGGAGTCAAATCGCTAAAACCAAGTTGATTGGTTAATTTAGCCTTAGACAATTCTGGCGGCGGATCGTAATTTATATCATTGGAACCATAACTGCATACAGTAATAATATTAGGATTGCTATCAAATAGGGAAATTAAATTTTTTCTTCCTGGCTCCCTTGCCACATTTCGGTGCATATTCAAACCAATTGCTATAGGTTTAAACTGCTGCAATTTGTCGATCGCCTTTGCTAAAGTAGCATCATTTTGAGGATATCCGTAATCCTCGGCATCATTGTCTGTCACTTCCACAACCAGCAACCGATTGTCGATTAATTCCGGTTCGCGCTGGCTCATTAGTCGATCGAGCATTGACAGTTCCAGCGCCTCCATAACCCCCAGAGAGCGCGTTCCCATCACAGCCAGGGTACAGCCCGCACTCGCCAAAATCACCGACTTCAAACGCGAAAAAACATTAACCGGCGGTCTTTTCCCAGACGTGGGAAGCAAAGTCAAATCCTGGGCCACAGCAGGCGAATCCGGCGCCAGCAAAAAATCGTTCCAAACCGCAGGCTTCGCTGCCGGATGCTGCCAAATTACAGGCAACCAACTAGCACAAGGAAAATCCTTTTCCCAAGTCTCCAACCGCCGCCGTGCTTCCCCCGCTGCTGCATACAAAGACTTGCCATCCACAAACTCTTTAAGAAAACACTTTAAAAATTCTTGAGCCACAAAATCCGGCACAAACTCCCGCATTAAAATCATTTGCGGAATCATCTGAAAATCATCTAAATTTCTAGCCAAACCCAACCCATCGCAACAGTTAAAAATTGCCAGTTGCAAACCATTTTTTACCGCTTTCCTCAAGCCGCACCACAACTCATTAATTGTCAAAAAATCAGTTTGATTGATATATATTTTGCCAATATCGTCCTCAGTTTCCCCATGGCCTGCAAAAAATATAATATCCCAAGATTGCTCCCAAAGTTCGTCGTTAATTTCGTCCTGTTTCGGTTCCACTAGAAACCTCACCTCAGCATTGGGAGACAAATTCTCCAAAATTTTCCTATCTTGCGTGATATCAATCCCAGCGCTGTTTCCCAGAATTGCTAAAATCCTTACCTTAGACTTGCGGATAGGTTGTCCAGGATTTTCCAGTGTTACATAGTTTAATTTACTCAGCGAAGGTTCGGCTTTCGGAAATCTTTCAAACAAATCCCACTGATTCCAAGGCAGTTTGTGCAAGTGTTTGTCATTTGTGCAAATCAGCACCCTTGCCTCTTCATCTGGATTTAAATTGTCCCCAATTATTCTATCTACCCTAGCAAATTCAGGAGACTTGAGCCAATCATTCAGCATCAACACAAGTTTTTTCCCAGACTCTTTGCAATCATTCACAGGACTTCTTGCATTAATCTTTTTCGGTTTTATCCGACGAAAAGACAATCCTTTAGCCACCGTCGATTTCACAGCAGTATTTTTTTTGGCATCTTTGTGCAAAAAAGGGTAAATTAAATGCACTAAATTTTCCTGGTGATGCCGGGAATTTGTTCCCATAGCTCGATATTTTTCCCGCCAATGTTCTTCTTCAAAAGCTGCTATTTGCGGGTTGGCTGGCAATGTTTTACTTTCCGTAAAGTCCGTAGAGGGAAATTGATTATTTTTCCCAATTTTTATGGTGCAGCGAAAACCTTCTTCGCAATCTCCGTCTAATTTCAAAACAATTAACTTATCCACAATTCACACCCCCTCTTGATAAGTGACAATTAGATCAAAAAATTTTCAGTCACGCTGAAATCGCCCAAAGCCAACTTGACACTAAAATGCTCTCCCGGTTCTCCGCTTAACTCAAAGAGCAAATTTTCTGTTTTATTTGCCCTAGCTTGCATCAGAGGTTCACCTTCATCATCCAGCACCATCAACTGCAAATCGTTGGGCAAGTTAGTTTGACCGTTTGTGGGATAAACCTCTACCGAAATATCGATATCTGGTTCATCGGTTGTCATCAATTCCACAAATAAAGCTACTTGCTCTTTTCCCCACTCTAAGTTGAGTAATTTGCCTCGCTTGACTGGTACGCGTACATCTGCTGAAGCACTTTTTTCGACTACTTGGGGACTTCGGAAAGCAAACTGCAATTCTGGTTTTGACTCGAACAGTGTTTGGGCTGTATGCCAACCGCTACCGACAATATTGTGCAACCACTGACTGAGATTTACAGGCTTGAGCTCGTCTAAGTATTCTAGCAGGTTGTCGATCGACTCCAACTCGCTAAGTGGAACTTTTTCTCGATCGCCATTTTTGACAAATCCCAGCAACTTCACCTCTTCGAGAGATTGGCCGATCTCTACAGCAACATAACCGATTCTGTCCGATCGCACTTCTGCCGGAATCGAGACACCTTCTTCACCAGGGCTTACCCAACGGCATTCCAGCTTCCCAATACCTTTTACCTCCAAATCTGCAATATCCATAAATTTCTGGATCACAGGATTCCAAATATTGCTGGCGCCCAAATCAGTGTCTATTTCCATGCACTGAAAGTACAAATCGACTGCGTGCACCGCCAAAGCATTGAGATAAACCTGTTTGGCTTTTTTGGGGTCACTTTGTTGCTGTGCAAGGGTTTGAGCGCTGCGGTAGGCTGCTGGGGCGATCGGTATTGTCAAAACTAAATCAACTTCTGTGTTATTCATGATCCATCTCTGTGTTTTGGTTTTTAATGTCCTACAAGTATTCTCGGAATCTGGGCGTGAATTTCTCCAAAGATCTCTGGTAAAAACTGCTCAGAGTAGAAACACTTACTCCTAACTCTTCGGATATCTGCTGCAAACTTGCATCTTCTATCACTCTCTTGATCAGCAACACTTTAAAATTGACATTGGGATGCTTTTTACTCACTTCGTTTTCAAAGACATTGCCGGGATCTTCTAAAATCATATCAATTAGATCCGCTCCAACTTGACAAGATTCATGTTGAACCTGCTGCTTTTCCATTTGATTGAAAACGGGTTCCATATCTCCGTAGTATACAGTTTGTAAATCTTTCCTACCTATCACTTTAGGGGTGGTTTCTTGAAAACATTTAACTATCAAGAAGTTTACCCATTGGCTGACCTCTTTTTCAGGTCGATAGTTGTGAATTTCCCTGGAAATACGAAACATCAGTTCCTGTTTTGCTTCAGCACAAATTTCCTGATAAATTGCGTAGGAAAATTTCGTATTCTGCGGACAGTTAATGATTTTATATTTTTCAATTTCCATCACTAATCTGGTCACAGCTTTCTGTCGCCCTAAAGTTTTAGGCTGGTGATTTTGGGCAGCTATAGCTAGCTGTTTGAGCCGATCGTCAATTTCGTCCTTAGTAGGCATCTCTTGTTCCAAGGTTACTCAGAAAAATAGTCTCCAACCAGCTATGCAGGCTGCCGGGGTTCAGCGAATACTCCGAAAGCGACTGGTGCGCCCGCTGTCGGAGCGGCCATATCCCCTGCAATGCCTTCTATTTGCCTATCTGTCGGGATCTGCGATTTTTATGCAAAACTTCTGCATAATTTACAAAACTTTACATAATTCGCGAATTTCTGGGCCCAGGGGCGGTCGTTGGTGCGCCAGGAATCAGGCGTTGCGAGCTGTTGGGGCGATCGCAAATGTTTGGGGTTTGTGTGGAATGCTATAATCGCGATCGCCAGCAGAGTTAATTATTTACAGGAAGCGCGATCGGCAACCGAGCAGGACGATCGCACTCCGAACCAACGGTTTTTACGATCCAGAGTGGTGCAGCAGTCAAATAAGCCGTTATTATTGTTTCAAAAAATTCGATTTTAACCATCATTCCCAATTCTTTAATCGCAAATCGAAAATGGTCTAACCGCCCCAAAACCATGCACTACCAATCCCAGCAGCACCGTCAAAAACACGCAACTCAGAAAAAAATCAAAAGAGCTATTTTTTACTGTTTGACAGCCATACTTTTCTGCTGGAGCACCGCGAACCTCGCTACCATTGCCCAAAAGCCAGAACCAGGCGGACTTAACGGGCAAGAAATGAGACAAATTCTCGATCGCGGAAACCTCACCGAAGCCGTCACCAGAATCGAAAAAGACTGGGAAGAAGACTATCAAACATACTTTGAACAAGACTTTGCCGCCCGCGAAAAAACCGCCCAATCAATATCAAAAACTCTTTCCCGCCTAGCAGTTCAAACTAAGAAAAAACCAGCTTTAATTTACGCCATCCCGCGCACAGACCAACTAGAACTAATCTTAATATTGCCCGATCGCCCGCCAATTAACCGCAGCGTCCCCTCAGCCCAAAAAGACAAACTGGTGCCAGTCGTCCAAAAATTTACCAGCGAAATCACCAAAGCAGTACAAATTAATACTACCAGCTATCTAGAATCAGCTCAACAACTTTATCAATGGATAATTGCACCGCTAGAAGCAGACTTGAAAATAGCAAAAATTGACACCTTGCTGTTCTGCGTCGGCGAAGGTTTGCGAACGGTACCCCTAGCAGCAATGCACGACGGAAAGCAATTTTTGATCGAAAAATACAGTATGTCGCGGATTCCGGCATTCAAGCTGATAGACATCAATTACGCCGATCTCAGAAACTCCCACGTCTTAGCAATGGGAGCAGAAAATTTCTCAGAAACCGCGAACAAACAACCGCTACCGGCTGTTCCGTTAGAATTAAGTGCGATCGCCCGACAGTGGCCAGGTCAATCCTTTATCAACGAAGATTTTACCATCGTTAACTTGCAATCGCAGCGACTGCAACAAAGATACGGCATCATCCACCTGGCGACTCACGCGGAATTCCGCCCCGGAAGCCCAGATAACTCCTACATTCAATTTTGGGATAACCAACTCAGATTATCTCAAATGAGAGATTTGAAATGGAACAATCCGCCACTGGAACTGTTAGTATTGAGCGCCTGTAGAACTGCCTCGGGAGACAAAGAAGCAGAACTCGGATTTGGCGGCTTAGCGTTGCAATCGGGAGCAAAATCTGCCCTCGCCAGTTTGTGGTATGTGTCAGATGCGGGGACTCTGGCGCTGATGACAGAGTTTTACCAGCAGTTAAAAATTAGCAGCAAACCTCAAGATCCTCCAATCATTAAAGCTGAAGCTCTCAGACAAGCACAAATTGCTGCGATTAAAGGTAAAGTCACCATCGAAAATGGGCAACTGCGAAGTTCTAGGGGGGAAACTCCGTTGCCGCCGTCTATCCCTAAACTTGAGAGCAAAAATTTATCGCATCCTTATTATTGGGCCGCTTTTAGTACGATCGGCAGTCCTTGGTAATTGTCGGGGAGAAACAGGTAAGATGCCTGTTCCACTATGGGGGAGAAACAGTTATAGCGGATCTAGCTCTCATATGAGGTACGTTGTTGGGCTTGAGCCCTCTTAGTTGAAGGGTTATGTAAGCTGTCAGTCATACCTCATCTTTTTGAGAAAGGCTATAAATCAATACGGTTTACTTAAGATAGTCATTGCGTAATTGTGGGGAGAAACAGGCAAGATGCCTGTTCCACAATTGGGAAGAAACAGGCAAGATGCCTGTTCCACAATTGAGGGAGAAACAGGCAAGATGTCTGTTACACAATTGGGTTTATTTAAAATATTGTGGGGTGGGCTTCTAGCCCGCACAAAAAGTTAAATCTTTTGGGCCGCAATTGAGGGAGAAACAGGCAAGATGCCTGTGCCACAATTGGGGGATAAACAGGCAAGATGCCTGTTTCACAATTGGGTTTATTTAAAATATTGTGGGGTGGGCTTCTAGCCCGCACAAAAAGATGAAGCCCGCCCAATTTCTAGACTTTGCCCGATCGCTTAATCAGTACACTAATCACTTGTCCTGGTTTTGACCCTCGCTGCGGAGGACTCCAATCGCCGACGGCTGCAAATCCCAGCCGGTACAACGTGTGGATGGTTTCTAAAACGGCTTTGTGGGAACCGAAAACGGTTATCTGCAAGACTTCCTGTTCCGATTCAAAGTCGTCATTTGGACGATCCTCTTCGAGGGCTTCGCTAACGGACGAGTTATCGTCAGGCAAAAATTCCTGTGACATAATATGGTCTCCTAGTTTTTGGTTTTTCTGGTGAGGAAAACCCAAAAACCCAGCCGCCCCGCATACTAACAAAAGGCAGGGCGGCGACAGAGAATGTTATCCTCGATTAGCCTCCATACTGCTCATCCCAGTTTGGCGGTTAGCTGTCCTTAGCTGTTACAGCAGCTTTGGACAGTGCAACTAGATTTTCGGGCGACGCTGGCTGCTTCCTCTTCGAGCAAAGCAACCTTAATTTCACAGCGTAGCGGCTTGTGGGGCCGCCGTCAATGAATTTTAGATTTTAGATTTTAGATTTTAGATTTTAGATTGAAGAATGGCTCTGTTTGGTAAGTCGATCGCTCTTGGATGGCGATAATTGTACGGAACGATATAGCAACCGCCACTACCGATATTGAGATAAATATATAGAATAGAATCGATATATGCTAGGACTCTTTAGCATAAACAGTTTGATGCTCGTACTATGTAACTGTCAGCGGTCAACTGTCAGCGGTCAACTGTCAACTGTCAACTGTCAACTGTCAACTGTCCATCGAGCCTCTTGACCGATCGAGGTGATAGGCTATAAAACATAAAGTAATTCAATATCTGTAGCTGTCGCTCAACCAACCACCACCAACCTGTGACAAATCAAGCGGGAGCCTTCAAGGGGAAACAAAAATGAAAAAATTAGAATTTTTACTACAGAAAGAAGGCGATCGCGCCTGGTTGCCCCTAGAAACCCCCGACGTGGAAATTCTAGAAGGCAAATATCGCGTCGTGGCGCGCATTCAGCACCCCAACACCGACATCGAAATTCGCATCATCCATACATCCTTCGACGAAACGGCCCCCCAGCGGAAAGTCCAAAGCAGATCGGCCCGCACCAACCCCGAAGGATTAGTCGTGATTATTCCCTACACCCGTCTCAAACCCGGAATGTGGGAACTCTCCTGCTTACCAGATTCCAAATCAGAACCAGCAAAATCTTGGCAGTATGGCGTGCAATTAGAAGTATTGCCCGCAGAATCGGAAACTTCCGAACCCCTACCCGCGATCGACTCCTCCGAAGCCGCCGCTTTCCCCTCAGCTTCACAAAACGCAGCAGCAGTCGATCGGACACCAACCCAAATCCCAGCCCCACCTCCACCTCCACCGCAGCCGACCAAAATCTACCAATTCCCCCTTCCCCAAACGCCTCAGCCGCCGAAACCCCCAGTCAAACTCGAACTTGAACTCGTACTCGATCGAGAAACCTTCATCACCCAACTCGGCCGCCCCTTAATCATTTCCGGCAAAATCGACATTCCCCAACCACCTCAAAAAACCAGAAGAACACCACCTCCCATCCCCGAATCGCAACTTCAAGAACTCCAAAAACTCATCGGTTCAGCACAACTGCAAATTTACCTGCGAGACCCCCAAACCTCACAAATACTCGCCCAAATCGAGCAGCCGATGCCAGAACAAGCTCCTCCCTGCATCTTTGCCTGCGTTACCTACATCCCACCCGACTGCAAAAGTCGCCTAATTTTAGGAGAAGCAATTCTCAGCAGCGGCGATGTAACTTTAGCCACCAAACTATTCACAATTACAGCCGGTTTAGAACACCTGCTAGAAGCAATTAAAGACGATTTCATCGAAGAAAAACATCAAGCCGAACCCTCCGCAACAGCAGTCAGACCACCTCGGAAAGAAGTACATCCCTCCTTCCTCCGGGTAGCACAAAAAAGCTTAGATCTGCCATCTCCCGCAGAAGTCGCCATCAATGAATCTTTAAGCAATGAATCCCTACCCCCTCAACTAAATTCCCGCCAGACTCCAAGTGCGGGCGGCCTAGAATTGCCGGCATTCGGTAACAAACTGCCCGACAGCAGCCGATCGCAATTGCTCTCAGAAATCACCAATTCGTCTAGAACATCCGCCGGGGCGATCGACCAACCAACCAAACCCTCAGACATCGCAACTACCCCAGAAAAGGCCGAAGTTCGGGCGATCGACCAAAAACCCCAAAACACTCCCGAACCAGAAACACCAGCCCCAGAACCTACGCCACCCCCCTCACAAAAGGCATTTCAAACCTTAAACGTCCAAAATAGATTTTGGTCGCGACTGAGTTCCCTAGCCAGCACCGGCGAATCCCCCGAATGGCTGAAAGCAACCAGCCTGTCGCCAACTCCAAAAGCCACCCCCAATACCAGCGAAGCCATAACAGTCGTCGAAGAAAGCAGCCCAACTAAAGTGCAACCAGCAATCAGGGAAACCATTTCCCAACCGCAACCTACTGGCCCGGAAGCGAGAGAATTTGTGGTGTTTGACGAGCCCCCGCAGCCGAAACAAGTTGCTCAAAAAACCACCAAAGTAGAAGCAGAAGCAACTCCACCAACTCCCTACGTTTTGTCAGAAGACGAGTCAGTACCGATGCCCATCCTGGAATTGCCGCGCGCCCAAATCCTTGCAGGCCAGGCTGTAATAGTGAAAGTGCAACTACCGGAATTAATGCCGCGGATTTATGTAAAAGTTTGGGTATTCGATCGGCAAACCTACCTAATTCTCGACGGGCCGCGCTGGATTACCGAATTTACAGCTACCGGGTTGGGAAATATGCGAGCTAGTATCGAGTTAGAGATTCCCTACGGCTGCATGGAAATTGAATTTGAGGCGATCGCCGTCGAAATGCAAACTCAGCGGGAAAGTCACAAAGTCAGCGTTCACCGCCAAGTTTTACCGCCAGCCGCGCCCACTTTGCCTCTGGAAGGTTAAATTGTCGATCGCTCGCTCGATGAATAATATTCACATCAACAAGCATAATAAAATTGGTTCGTAGTGAGGACTTTAGTCCTTCTTTCCAATAAAATTGGTTCGTAGTGAGGACTTTAGTCCTTCTTTTCTTATGACTGAAATCCTCACTACGAACTAATTGGACTATCGGTAATCTACCGACGATAATTATAAGGACTAAAGTCCTTACTACAAACTTAATTGCCGACGATAATTATAAGGACTAAAGTCCTTACTACAAACTTAATTGTGGTATTTTTTCAAGTCGATCGCACTAACTGCCGAAACTTCTTCTTAAACTTATTCTTATACACATAGATCGATCGCTGAAAATCCTCAACTTGCAGCGACATCTCCGCAGCCAAACCCGTGCGATTCCAAGCATCCTCCTGACACTTGCGGCGGCAAAAATTCATCGGTTCCGAGTAAACCTTAGATGTCGATAAAGTCGGCTTCGGCCCGCACCAGTGAATCACAGTCGCCGACTCGCGATCGCCCGCAGGCCCGTTTTCTGCCACCGGAAACCGCTTTCTCAGCAAATCCTGGTCAAAATCCGGCACCAACAACTGCATATCCACATTCTGCACCCGCAGTCGATTTTCCCCGGCCGCCCGGAAAATCATAAAGTTCAAAAACCCCATTTCTCCGTACTTAAATATCCCCGGATTAGCCTCCGTAAAATCTAAAATTTCTATGTATTCTTCCAAGCTAAAAATACCGCGTTTAGCAAAAAAAGTACCCGTGCAGAAATAGTTCGATCGCGATTCCGACCACCGAAACTTCGGGAAATGCTTTTCAACGCCCGGAATATCAAAGAAAAACTCCGAAACATCTGCATCCGAGTAATCGTAACAAGGCTTATCTATCGTAAAATCAAATTCTTTAAAATTAGCCAATTTCAGAACATCGCCCCAGACGATCGTATCGGCATCCAAAACCATAAAATTCGACCAAGGGCTTTCCCAGAAAGCAATCATTTTAGTTTTACCCCACCCAAAACTTCTTTTCCTGAGAACCTCTTGGGAAACGTTTGTGCGATCGATAACTCGCACCCCGTAAGACTTTTCCAAAGCACTCACAGAAAACGTACCATCAATCAACAAACAAATCGGTACATCTCCCAGGAAATATCGAATGCTAGCACAGCAACCCTTAGCAAACAGATAATCCTGGTCGCAGCAGGCAATAATAATACCAAAATCTTCCATAACTCTCACTCTTTTTCTAACTTGCCAACCCACAACATTTGGATTGTTTGTTTTTTCGGCACATCTATTTTCGAGTTGTGCATTTTTGCCAGCTTAGCACTAAAATTCTGCGTTCGCCCGTAAACAAAAACATCGCTAAAACCGCTGGGAATTTTGGGTATCGCGGGTGGGTCTAGCAACTGAGCTTGACGGCGCCCTTCCTGGTCAAGCAACACCAATTGCCACATCACTTTCGGCTCTAACAAATGACTCATTGACAGTATATTTCCCAGAGTGACTTCCGAGATATCACTGACAACCAGCGGCTTAGGAGCGCGATCGATCCTCCGAGCAATTACGGGATTTTCCCGGCCCAATTCCTTAGTCCACCAAGTCTCGGCTTGAGAACTAACAATATTCGACAGCACAGAGCCCGTTAGCAGTACAACTGTCAGAACTTTCCACATCTGCCGTTTCCAGCTTGGCACGCCCAGCGCGCTAATTTTAGTCGCTAACAGGTAAGCAACAGATATTTGCATCGCCAAATAAGTCGGAAATAGATAGCGAGGTTTAGTCGATCGGATTCCTCCCAATATAACATCTGGTAGCATCACTGCCACTGCTGTCACCGCCATCAACACCAGCAAAAACAGCCAAACCTGTTTCTTTGTCTCACAACACAGAAAATAAACCGCATAACTTACGATTGCCAATAAAATCAAAGTCGCTGCCATCAACCCAATCAAATTTATTGATGTAGCCTGAGAATTTAGCCCAAAATCCCAAAAAACACGACCGATATTCCCGCTCCAATTATTAATCAAAGATAGCAAATTACTGTCTCCATTCGCCCAAAGAGTCGCCTCTTTTGCTGCCTTTTTGTTTATTACTAGAATCACCATCCAAGGCAGAAAAGCTACCAAAGACAAGCCAATTGCCATCACGTAATTAACTACCTTGCGATTCAACCTATAACCTTGCATTCCCCATACATAAATTCCGTGTCCCAAAGCGACTAACAGGCTAAACAAGTGTGTGTAAAATCCCAGAATAGTTGCTACTGCATAAATACTCCAACTTAGCTTAGTTTGAAGCCGCATTGCTCTCAGCAGAGACGCACAAGAAACTAAAATCAGCACCGGCCACAAGCTGTAGGGACGAGCTTCTTGAGCGTAAAGCACGTGCAAGGGAGAAACTGCTAGCAATCCCACGGCTATCCACGCCACTTCTGGTGCTGGAAACAATTCTCGGCACAGCCAGTACAGAGCGGGAAATGCTAACAAACTCACCCAAACTGAGAAACTTCTCGTCGATAAAGGAGAATCACCGAATAGTTTTCCCCAATACTTGACTGCCAGAAAATATAGAGGCGGCAGTTGAGGTTCTTCAATGGCAATACCTTTAACTGTATCGCCAAAATTTTTTGCGGGATTGGAGCGCTGATATTTCATCAAATCTTGTGCGCCGACTAACTGAACGCTGCTTATTTCATGCAGCACTTCTGTTTGCGTGTATCCCGAAATCCGCAGGGAAGTAAATACTTCATCATACCAATAAAACTTTGTGTCGATGTTGGTGAATCGAAAAAACAATCCTAATATCAATAAGATAACTACTAAGAAGCCCAGTTTGCTTTTAATCAAAGTCATAGATGGAAGGTGGCAAAAAAGATAGATGCTGCGCCTCAATGTAACATACCAGAGCGAGGTTAAGTGCATTGCCACATCTACAGGTTCTTCGATCGCCCTCTAATAATTTGTGGCATTTATTTATTGTGTTAGTAGCGAATGAGGAATGTCCTGGAGGCACTCCTTGCTCTCATACACCGTTTTTTTTACTGCGATCGATCGCATCAAAGCAAGTATTTTCGTCCATTTGACCGGGTTGATCCGTCCAGGAATGGTGAAGGCTCAATAGCTCCTTGTTCGGTAGCATAAATCACATACAAAAGGTGATTTGAAAGACATCGGCTGTGCCAAAAAAATAACTGGCTGTAAAACTCCTTCGCAGCGAGGGAACAAAACTTTAATTTTAGGTCACAGACATTCAGTCTGCTGCCACTGTCAAACTACAAAAAAATTGTGTTAAAATAGTGGCAAATTCAAGTCGCCGAACGGGGCATCTCAAAAATGCCGATCGCGCTGGCAAGTCTCGACTGGTGGGCGCATCAGAACACCCAAATTGGTCAAGACTGGAATTTTGCCCCCACGGGTGCATCTAGCAGCGTTTAACCTTCCGTTCCCCACTGCTGGCGGAAAAATAACCCCGTCCGGGCCGCGAGGTTTAAAGTTAGGTTAAAAAGCTTGACATAATAGGATCGAAAGCTGTATAAGGAATGCGACAAGCAGCCCTAATCCTACCTATAAGTGTGTGTTAACTCAGACATAAGCAAGGACTATCAGTATTTGTCAGTTTGAGGCGATTGTGGTCTAACCCATACCACTGGTTGTCGATCGCCCTGTCGGAGAAAGCAACTCCAGCAAGTCTGGCGATCGACAGATGAAATTAGCAACTGATGGTATAATCAAGCGTAGTGTAATGTGGGCTTGACCTAAATTGGGGTCTGGGCTGTAAAAAGGGCCAGCCTTCTACGTTCAAGCAGGAACTATACACGCCTACTGTGAATCAACAGTTATCGATAGGTTCTATTCTGTCAGTTATCAGAAATTTGGGTTTAAAACCCCGTCCTTCGCTCGACGGCTTTCTGCTATAGTATTCGTAGGTTGCTGACCGTGAGAACGTGAGGAAACAGGTTGAACGTCCTACTCCGCGATCTCAAAATCTTTAACCGTCAATGGTAAAAACCAAATCCACACGGTAAGAGCAAATAAAAATCAAATAGCGTGGGACACACGCGAATTTACGCTTGG
>NZ_JAEQCF010000061.1:29321-46657 GCF_020738625.1 Microcoleus sp. PH2017_09_SFU_O_A | reverse complement strand
GTTATCCAAAAGTGAATAATGCTGAATATTCTGCTAGTTTAACACATTATTCAGATAATTGCAGCAAAATTCAGTAAATCAATCAACAGGAGAATGCTCCCCTACGAACCGGCTTGATTTTGCCACTTTTTGCCGAAATCTGTTAGCGTTTCCTTGGGAATTTGCTGCTGCAACCATTCCAAAGCCCGATTTTGGTGCGGGTGGAGGCCGGCGCGATCGTACACTTTGCAAACATCGACCAAATTAATCGGCCTGTTACCGACTCTTGCTATCAATTGAGTGCGCCACTCTTCAGCAAATTTCTGCATGGTTGGCGCGGGAATCCTGCCCTGCAACCACTCCAAAGCTCTTTCTTGGTGAGGACTTTGACCGCTGAGGTCGTAAGTATTGCAAACATTCACTAAACTCAAAAACCCGATCGGCCCTGCGGCTCTAGTTTGAGGTGGATTTACTCTGGCTGCGGGAGTAGGTGCAGGCCTTGTCGCAGGTGCAGTCTGGGTTGCTACGTTTTGCTGCGGCAGACTGCTAGCAGTCTTGCGTTGGGTACCCACACCGCAAACTAA
The DNA here is from genome assembly GCF_020738625.1 of Microcoleus sp. PH2017_09_SFU_O_A. Taxonomy (NCBI): domain Bacteria; kingdom Bacillati; phylum Cyanobacteriota; class Cyanophyceae; order Oscillatoriales; family Microcoleaceae; genus Microcoleus; species Microcoleus sp. PH2017_09_SFU_O_A. Next base: position 46,094 of record NZ_JAEQCF010000061.1, on the reverse strand, counting down.
ATTATTTCTGCCGTAAGTCGGATCGGAAGGGCGAACATTGATTGGTGTGGTGGCTTCGCAGACAATGGAGATAGTCACCGGATTCTTTAAACTGGCGTTTTCTTCCAAGAAAATTGCTCCGACATAAGCTTTCATATCCGCAGATTTCGGTATTGCATAGTGAAAAGCGCCTCTGGTAGTGGTGCGAATTGCAAAGTTGTAATCCTGTGGCAATAAAATACTAAAGGTTTTGGCGATCGACCCCACAGAATTGAGAAAATCGTGGTTGCGAACCACATAGGTTTGCTGGCCGCGCACCATCGCACTAATTGCCGACTCCGCAGGTGATAGCGCTTCCCTCGCTGCGATGCGTTCCGGTGCTGGCACTAAAGCCTGCGACTGTTGTACTTCCGGCGGCTGGGCTGCGGGTGCGGGTGCGGGTGCTGGTGCTGGTGCGGGTGCGGGTGCTGGTGCGGGTGCTGGTGCTGGCGTTATCGGCGGTGGCGGTGCTATTTGCACGGGTGGATTCTGGGCTGAGGTCGATCGGGCGTCGCCCCTTATTTGGTTCCGTCTCGCCAGAAATATCTCAAAAGGAACGCCGTAATTCTCTACAGCCTGTTGAAGCCGCACGTCAGCTTTACCGTGAGTTGCTACCACACGGCCGTTGCTGTCGAGAACCGGGCCGCCACTCATACCGGGGAGAGAGGCGCCGTCGTAGGATAGTTCGTAACCTTCACGAGAGCCGGGGGCTCTACCGTTGACGTTGACAGGGTAAAAGCGGTAGCCGCGTTTGGTATCAAATTGTCCGGGACTGGGATAGCCTGCTACATAAACTGTTGACCCAGGCTGCAAATTTGCAGAGGTCGCAGTTTGAGCGACTCCGTAGTTATTTTTGCTTTGGAACTGCAACACTGCTAAATCTGTTCCCGGCACGTTTATGGCTTCGTAGATTTTGTAACGCATACCGTCGCCAGTTTGAATAAAGCATTCACCAGTAGTTGCTACGACGTGATTGGCTGTGAGGACAGTATAATTTTCACCTTGACGCTCAATTATCGATCCCGATCCCTGACAGTCGCCAGCGATCATTACTGTAAATTTTTTAGCAATTTCCCCGATTTCGGTTCGTTCTAGTGCTGGTGCTGGCAGAATTTGCACTGAGACGACGATCGCCACCGCCCCTACCAATGTTGTTGAAATTCTGCTATAAAATTTTGTCATCAGAAAAATGGGTTTGAAACCCCGTCCTAGAAGGACGGCTTTACAATGTTTGCAATGCGCCACGAGTTGTAAGCCAAAAACTTACAATCTGGGGGTAATGCGTTTTGAGTTAGACGCTTGCCAGTTTTTAACTCGTGCAAGCTAATTGTTTTTCGGTCTGGTTCTTTCTTTGTAGGAGATTCTTGCCATCCGCCAACATAACAGAACCCATATTTAGGATGTTTAACGATCGAACCACGCTTAAACCCCGCACTTAAAGTGCCACCGTACCGAGAGCGGATATGACCTGTAGAATGCTGCAAACGATGGAGTTGCCTGCGATGAAACTCAAGAGAGATTACTTCTATTAGCTTGGTATTGTCAGGTTGAATGTGTCCCCCTGTATACCAATTAGCTAATACCCAAGAATCAATGCAGTGAGCCTCAAACTTCTTCGATAGCTTCTGTTTGGATTTTTTTAGTCCTAAACTTTGACGTAGCTCATAAGTATCGTTTCCCGATCTAATCTCAAGATGGGCAATCTTTCTAATCTCACAGTAAAACCACTTTTTGCCCACTTCTAAAGGACTAAACGATACATTCCACACGGGCGATCCGTTTTTCCTCTTTTGTGCCTTGATGTCCTCTACAACAAATGTCGATATCGGAAACATCAATGTCAACCAGTTAGCTATCCTTAACTTCCACTGCCATCTTGATGCCGTGGATGGGGGGATACGATTTTTGTTAACCAGCCTGTTAGCTCTATTTTGGCGGCACGGCGTGTTCCGAAATCGACGAGATCGTCGCATATTGCGCCTGACCTCTACACGGTCTTTTACCCAATCAATTGCATGAGTTTGGATATTTAAGTAAGTATGCGATTTGGATTTAACGGTAAATCCTTCGCGCTTGCTGCCTGGATCGATGCCAACCGCTATGGGTTGATAGTTGTGATTTGAAGGTTCTGCATTTAGTCGGATGCAAAATACTCCTTTTTTCCAGAATGGTGTTGCCTTGCCTGATTTGATCCAACGCTTAGCACGGGCGTTGGTAGTCGGCATTAACGGTCTATTTTCACTGTTGACAACGGGTACAAACATTTACGGTAAGTCCTATTTCTAGGTGTATATTTCCCTTCGCCACTGACTGCCAGAGCGGTTAAAAACTAGAGAGGCATTCTTAACGTCTTGCAGGATACCACTCCCAGGCAGTTCAGTCTGTCTTTTAAGGACGTAGGCTAGACACTGTTTTAGTCTTGAATCAAGAAGGTGGTGAGTCTTCCTCTTTCAAGCCCCACGCCTTGATAGCTGGGGTTAGTGACTGTCCAATTATTTAGTTTAGTTTAAGGAATAGTAGGGCGGGTTTGTATATATTGTCGATCGCTCAAATCGCCACCAAGCCAAAGCACGAAATATCGCACACTCAATCGCGCCTATTTTTTCACAGAATTGGTTGTCATTTCCAGCCCTGAAGGTGCTAGCTGCTTAAAAGTGTCGATCGGAATTCCCCAACTGTACTTACTCATCTGCTCTCGCAGCGCTGCATTCGGTTCAGTGCCATCTTTATACTGGTATGGGTCTCCCCACAGCGGGTAAGCGTGGACGCCGTTAACCCCCACCACCTCGCCGCGAACATTCAGCAGCGGCCCGCCGCTCATCCCTTTTTCAATCTCATTGGTGTAACCAATTTGATAGCCACCTTCCAAAGCTTTATCTAACACTCGCCAAACTTTGCCAGTTTTGAAGACAAATCCTCGGTCTTTTTGACCTTCTTCTGTCAAAGGAAACCCACCTGCAAATACTGCATCCTCAACTTTTGGTACGGCACCCGGCTTAGCAGTGGTATATTCAACGCTGCTAGTAAAGCGCAACAACGCCAAATCATTGCCTTTAAAATTAGCGTCTTTGACGAAGATTGCAGGGTAAATTTTATTATCTGGGGTTTGGATTTGGTAGGGAGCCTTGCCGGCTTTGAGGACGTGTTCGTTTGTCAGTACGGTGTACTGCGAACCCTGCTTGCGAATGGCGATTCCCGTTCCGGCAACTTGTCCAGACGATCGCACCCTAACAGCGATAGACTCAGCTTGTTGCTGCAATTGCTGTTGCGACATTTCGACTGGCATCTGTTTTAAGAAATTTTTGGCACGCGGAAGTTGTGCAGGCAAAATCATTGAGATGCCACTGATACAAGTTGCCAAGATTAGTGAACGCCAATCCATGTTTGTTTAGCTCGCAGTTTCTTTGCTACTTTTACCACAAACGCTCGTTGTCTGGTAGTTCGTTTTCAAACCATTGATTGAGATTGACGTTAGCAAAGCCATTTTCGTATGTTACCAGTTGCTTTTCCCCACTCAGGTAAAGCGGCTGCTTGGAGGCGCGGTTGCGGGTGTTGAGCATTTCTTCGAGAATCTGGTTGGCATTGTTGGGCCGGGGTACTGTCAGCACTATTGCTTCAGCACTCGAACAGTTCCCGCTACCTCTGACTCTATCGACGCACAATACTTGTTGACCATTGAAAGTCCCCGCTCTCATGAATCGGAGTTGACCGTTATCGTTAAACCGTTGAAATCTAGCCGATACGTCTTCGCAGCGCCGTTTGGGAGTCCAACCTGAACCGGAAAAAGCTTCATTGTTCCAAACTATCAGCGGTACGGGGCCTTTAGCGGCCGTGCGGACGATGGTTGCTGGTTTGCCTTCGCTAATCCCGCAGAAAAATTGATTTCTGGTTTGAGCTTGGCTCGGCTGCGAAAAAACACCCGATGTACCTATAACGATCGCTGCCGCGGCGAGCTTGCCAAATAAAGGTTGTCTCATTAGAGTAGCCTATATAGTTTTAATGATTGGAATTTTTTTTACGTTCTCTCCCGTTAAACTCGATCGAGTTCACAGGAGACCCCTTGCCGCACATAGTTTTTAAATCTTGCGACCCTTAACATTTTACTTTACATTATCAAATAATATTAGTCAATCTGCGTCCACCAAATTTTTGATAATTAGCTGCTACCTGTTCTGAGCCTCGCCGCAGCCCGCCCCACAATCATATTCAATCTTTTTTTTGTGGAACAGGCTTCTAGCCTGTTGTTGTGGAACAAGCTTCTAGCCTGTTGTTGTGGAACAAGCTTCTAGCCTGTTGTTGTGGAACAAGCTTCTAGCCTGTTGTTGTGGAACAAGCTTCTAGCCTGTTCGTTCGATCGCACTTCCCAGCATTCCGTCAACCGTTTAGATAATAATCCCGCGTTCCCTTCGCATTCATAGCTTCTCCGAGTCGTTGCAAACCGTACACGTAAGCAGCAGTTCTCATACAAACCGACAATTCCTGAGATTTTGTCCAAATTGCCTCAGTTTCCTCAACCATTTTGTGCTGCAACCGCTGATTGACTTCCTCCAGCGTCCAATAAAGCCCACTGCGATTTTGCACCCACTCAAAATAACTCACCGTCACGCCCCCGGCATTGACTAAAATATCCGGGAACACCTGAATTCCCCGCGCTTCCAAAATCAAATCAGCAGCAGAATCTATCGGCCCGTTTGCTACTTCAAAAATAAACTTAGCCTTGACATCATTGACATTTTGTGCAGTGATTTGATTCTCCAAAGCTGCTGGAACCAGCACGTCTACATCTAAGGCTAAAAGCTGCTCGTTTGTCAAGATTTCGTGTTCGACAATATTGCAGACAGAACCTTCGCAGTAAATAGCTTTGATACCTTTGTTAGCTTCTTTGAAGTGGCGGATGCTGGGAATATCCAGCCCTTGTTTCGCATGAATTCCCCCTTGGGAATCGCTGACAGCCACAACTTTGTAACCTGCTTTCCAGAGCAATTCTGCTAATTCGGCTCCGGCATTACCAAAACCTTGGACGGCTACCGTTGTCTCCCACGGAGTTCGGTTAAATTTGGGTAGGAGATTTTGAATTACAAAAAAAGCGCCGGTGGCGGTAGCGGTATCTCTGCCTAAACTGCCACCGATTGTCACTGGTTTACCTGTCACAACCGCCGGACTGAGCTGCCGCTTAATAATATTGTACTGATCCATCATCCAACCCATAATCATGGGATTGGTGTAGACATCCGGTGCGGGAATATCGACATCTGGGCCGATAAAATCTGCGATCGCATCTACGTAACCCCGACTCAATCTTTCCAATTCGAGTTTGGATAATTCTTTGGGATTGACTGTGATTCCGCCTTTGGCTCCTCCAAAGGGTATGTTGAGCACTGCACATTTAAATGTCATCCAAAATGCCAGTGATTGCACTTCATCGAGGGATACTTTCGGGTGGTAGCGCACTCCTCCTTTCGACGGGCCTCTGGTATCGTCGTAGCGCACTCGATAACCTTGGAAAATTCGCAGGGAACCGTCATCCATCCGCACGGGAATTGATACGATTAAACTGGATTTGGGATATTTGAGCCGCTCGCTAGTATCCTCGGAAAGGGATACATATTTTAAGGCTCGTTCTAGTCGGCGGCTGGCATCGGCAAATAATGATTCAGACATAAGAATAGTTGACAGTTGACAGTTGACAGTTGACAGTTGACAGTTGACCGAAGGAAGAAGCTAGAAGGAAGAGGAAAGACGGGAAAAGGAACAATGAAGAAGGAAGAAGGAAGAAGAAAGAGGGAAGATAGGAGAATAATTTGCCGGAAAGCTCTGGGTTAGGTGGTATTTTAAATTTAATTATTTTGGCTTAACTGCTGGTTTTTCGATACTTTCTAATTTAATCACGATCGCAGGTTGATTCTGGATAACTGCCTTCTACCTTCTACAATAACTGTATAAGTGGCTTCTGTCTGATTGTCGATCGACAATCTGGCAGTCCCAAGCAGCAATTCAGCAGATACAGTTAAAATAGAGGGTGATATTTAAGCTCAAGCAGCAATTTGAGGAGAGATCGCTCAAATCACCGCCAGCCACCAGGGGAATTATATTCTGAAATCATCGACGCTTTAGCAAACGCTATAAACTAAATTATTATGATGGTTGGACTCCTAGCCGCGCTCTCTGCGTCTGCGGCGGGGGGTATGAGAATTGCCCTTCCCCTGCTGTTGATTGGTTTGTTGCGGATTGACAAACTTTGGTCAGAAATACCTCTATTGTCTCGCGTTCACCCCCAAGTGGTGATATCTATCTTGGTGAGTTGGTCGCTGTTGGAGGTATTTGCTTCTAAAACCTTTGTCGGACAGCGGGTGCTGCAAGTTGTGCAAATTATTTTTAGTCCTATTGTAGGAGCAATTATGGGAATTGCGATCGCTCAGGTAAGTGCGATCGACGAAATGATTCTTCACCCTGGGATGCTGTGCATCATTGGTATTGTCGGAGGTTTGCTGGCTTTAGTGCTGCAACTGGTACAAGCAGGATGGCTTTACCGACTACATATTTTACCGATTTGGGTGATTTTCCTGCAAGATGTTCTGTGTATTTCCTTGGTTTTGTTTGCCTTTGACGCCCCGAAAGAGGGTGCGTTAATTGCTATGCTGCTGCTGTGGTTGGCTATTCGCAGTTCTAAGGAGTGGTACCGCTGGTACAGAAGTCAGGGAGTACCGGGGGATGGGGGAAATCCCCGCCGCCACAAGCGCAATCCAGATTAATTTTTAGGTACGTAGTTGCGCTTGAGCGCTCTTTCTTAGGAATGATAATTAAATAACTTACAATCTTTATTGTTATTGTGGGATGGGCGTCCCGCCCGTCCAGAAAGGACGAGATCTTCTGGCCAATCCCACTTTCTTTGTGTAAATTATTTAATTCGCGATCGTTATATAAAAGCAAGAGCGCTGAAGCGCAACTACGTACCTTTCGGAGCGCTGAAGCGCAACTACGTACCTTTCGGAGCGCTGAAGCGCAACTACGTACCTTTCGGAGCGCTGAAGCGCAACTACGTACCTTTTATTCAATGAATTTAATCTCGATACAAAAACCGCCCTCTTGCGGTTTTTAGATACGCGGGGCGGGTTTTATATTGAGATTCTTTGTCTGCTGTTGGTTCGGATTGCAGGCTTCATCTGCACCTAAAGATCTAAAGCAAGCCGATCGAGTGTAGCGGGCCTTGACCCGTAATTAACTCGATCACTAATGCTATAAAACCAATCATTGCTACACGACCGTTCCAGACTTCCGCCCCCGTCGTCAAACCCCACTCCCACTGCTCTTGAGGGTACATTTTAACTTTCTTGGAAGGGCGTATCACATCCGCAAATTTAACGCTCGGAGATTCTATCGACTCGATTACTAAATCTGCCAAGGCTTCAATAAATACCGGATGAGTATTCAATGCAGGGACTCGATAGAAATTTTCAATCCCCGACTCTTCTGCTAATTCTCGATACTCCATGTCAATTTCTTGCAGAGTCTCGATGTGCTCGGAAACAAAACTAATTGGAACTACCAACAAATCTTGAACTCCACTTTCTGCTAATTCGGTAATCGCTTCTTCGGTGTAAGGCTTGAGCCATTCCACCGGGCCAACCCGACTTTGGTAAGCTAGTGTATGTTCGTTCGATCGATTCAAATGTTCCATAATCAGACGAGTACAATCTTGAATCTCCCGCTGATATGGGTCTCCAGCCTCTTCTACGTAGCTGAGGGGGACGCCGTGGGCGCTGAAAAAGATGTGAACTCGATCGGGATTTGGACTGTTATCTAATTCTTGGGCGATCAATTCCGACATTGCCTGAAGGTAGCCTGGTCGGTGATACCAAGAAGGAATCGCGGTATATTCTATCTGGTTGAGATCTGGATCTTGGTTCCACATTTCTTCTAGCTGTCGGAAGCTAGAACCGCTGGTGCTGATCGAAAATTGAGGATACAATGGCAAGATTGCCAATTGTTCGATGCGATCGCGCTTTATTTTGGCGATCGCCTCTTCAGTAAAAGGATGCCAGTAACGCATCCCCACATATACTTTGGCATCTTGTCCCTTAGACTGCAAAAGTTCTTGCAGCGCCAAGCCTTGTTCTTCGGTAATCCGCCGCAAAGGAGAGCCGCCACCGATTTGGCGGTAGTTTTCCTGGGATTTTTTAAAACGCAGAGTCGAAATCAACCAGGCGAGCGGTTTCTGCATCCACGGAAACGGAATGCGAATGATTTCCGGGTCAGCGAACAAGTTGAACAGGAAAGGACGGACATCCTCGATTTGATCGGGCCCGCCCAAGTTTAATAGTAATACTCCTACACGGCCCATAGCGGTTACGCCTCTCCCATCGTCTCAGTTCTGTTAGTTATTTTTATCATATAACTTAATAATATCTTAAGTCGATAGCAAGATATACATAATTTTGAATATGGCAACAATTTTGAGAGATTTAAGTTATAGGTATCAGTGGCTGTACGATGCGATCGCGCGTCTGGCTGCTTTGAGCGTAGGTGGCGAAACTCGTTTTAGGCAGCTAGCCTTGGAAAATGTGACCCTGGGCGCGAAAACTAAAGTTTTAGACCTTTGTTGCGGTAGCGGTCAAACTACGCAATTTCTCGTGCAATATTCCCAGGATGTCACAGGACTTGACGCTTCACCATTATCGCTGCAACGGGCAAGAAAAAATGTGCCATCAGCCAATTATGTAGAAGCTTTTGCCGAATCGATGCCTTTTGGCGACAATCATTTTGATTTAGTACACAGCAGCGTTGCGATGCACGAAATGCAGCCGTTACAGTTGAGGCAAATTTTTCAAGAAGTATACCGCGTGCTCAAGCCCGGTGGTCTATTCACTTTGGTAGATTTTCATCGGCCCACAAATCTGCTATTGTGGCCGGGGTTGGCTGTATTTTTGTGGTTGTTTGAGACTGAAACTGCTTGGCAGTTGATTGAAACTGACTTGGAGAGTTTGTTGGCCCAAGTGGGATTTCAACTCTACAATTCAGAAGAAAGCGAACAACCTAAACTTTATGCTGGCGGCAGCATTCAAGTTATCCAAGTTAAAAAATAGGTACGTTGTTGCGCTTGAGCGCTCTTTCTTTTATATATAAGCAAGAGCAAGTTAAAAAATAGGTACGTTGTTGCGCTTGAGCGCTCTTTCTGTATATCTAGGAAAGAGCAAGTTCAAAAATAGGTACGTAGTTGCGCTTGGGCGCTCTTTCTTTATATAGATCAAAGAGCGCTCAAGCGCAACTACGTACCTGGATTTAATGTGACATTTGCGTCCATGACTGTTGACTAAACAAACTTTTTCGCTTCAGCCAAAGCTGCTTCAAACTTAAGCAATACATCCTTTTCTGTGTGAATAACTTTCTCCTGTTCTAGTAGCGGGCGGCCAAACCGAAAAATACCATCTTGTTCTACGTGGTCTACAGCAGGAAGCGTTTCGGGATGTGGCAAAAATTTGCGACCGATTGTGTACGGCGTGTGGTAAGAAAAACTAAAATCTGGAAACTTATCGCTCTTAATTTCCAGGTAGTAAAGCGAATAATAATCCTTTGTTTCACAGTACACGCATTCGCGACACTTATTTACCAGTTTCCGGTTTTGATAGAAAAAATCCCACTTATCCCAATAGTAGTCATCTTTCATCATGTCTTGGTGGTCGTCGCACAGTTCGAGATATAATTTGTCAGCACCGGGAGGACGGTAAAAGTAAAGCATCGCATAGGGCATTTCAATCAGTAATTTGACTGCTTGATTTTTGCGCTCGTACCATTCTTGCTGGTGAATTTCGTAAATTTCGTAGACTTCGTTAGATTTAATTGCTTTAAAGCTGTTAAGCTGATTTTCTTTTGCCCACCGCGACGCCCAAACTGTCCAGTAAGCTAACTGGAAAGTTGCTGAAATTTCCGCCGAACCTTGTTCTTTCCAGTCGGAAATAATTTTTTCCCACGCTGCACTAAAAGCTCCTCGCGATTGTTCGTTTTGTTCGGAGTTTTCTGTATTGATTGGCTCGGCTGTTGGGCGATGATTTTTAATCAGTCCTTTGGGTTCTTTGCGCCAGTTATCAATGTCAGTTGGCGTGAGAGTTAAGATGAATCTTCTGTCGTGAACGGGATATTCTAAATGAATTCCCGATTTGCGAAAAGAGCGGTATTCTAGGATCGGGAGCCTGCCTTGTTCGATCCATTGCTGGCGTTCTGCTGCTGAACACTTGAGCATTGCTTCTAATTCTACCGGATCGACGGCTAATTCACTTTTGAAGGTCTCCCAAAATCTTTCTTGTTCGGCTGCATTTGCTTCCAGCACTGATACAATTGTGCTGACGATGCGATCTGTTTGGTCTTGAGAATTGTCGGGAAGTCCTAAGAAGTCGAGGAGTTGGGCTTTGAGTATTCGTCTGGCAGAAATTAGCTCGGCTAACATGAGAAGCTCCAGTAGAGTCTGAACTTGCAACCTTGAATTCGCAAGATTTGTGCAAGTCTTATATATCTTAATGGATTCTCTTGAGTTGTCGGCAATTGAATTCACATCCGATCGCCAATTGTAACGGATATTGTCTCGCACAGGTCGATTTTACGGGATTTGGGCTTGAAAGTCGTGAAGCCCACTACCCAGTCATATCTAAGCAAAAACACTCAAAGCCAGGTTGTAAGGTAGATTCCCTACGGGATAGCTACGTCGCGCGTGCTTGTGCCAAAACCGGCTAAAATCGATAATTGCGATCGCGCACCCACAAACTCACAGGCACAGCATGGCCTGTTTTGTCAACCTTGACTTCTACGACAAAAGACTGCCGCTGCTTCCGTTGAGCTTCGCTAATCTCGTCATTGACTTTTTCCCTTTCATTCTCGGGCATATAATAAGTTTCCAAGCCATATTCCATGCGCGAATCGTTATATTTGCCTTGAATGGCGATTTGATTGGCTGGCAAATTTGGGGGATTTTTCAGACTGACGCGCGTCGGTTTCCAAGGTTGGGGGCGGACAGAATTTGTCGCGGCTTTTGGCGCTTCTAAGATTACATAAAAACTGATATTTTGGTTGACACGGTATATTTGTTTTTCGCAAACAACTCCGCGCGGACAAGGTATTTTCTCTAGTTTTCCTGGTAAATCTTGCCAGCCGGGGAGCTTTTCGAGATTTGTGCGATCGGAAATATCATAACTCAAAACTTGGTAATATCCGCGCAAAAAGTCGTAGGGGTCTACTGGTGCAGTTTGCAAGACAACAGTTTTGCCAGTAACAAAAGTGTAAACTGCTGGAGCCGGTACTGCGGCAATCAGTCCAATTTGCAGAATCAATGGAATCCACAGCCGCCACCCGGGAAGCCGTTTTGCAGTGGGGGGAAGGGTGAAGGATGGGGACTGAATTAAAGTGTTGGTTGTTTCTGAGTTTTCGGTATTCATATTAGTATTTGGGAATTTGTGATTAATTGGTATGTTGTTGGGCTTGAGCCTCCTTGAGACGTATAGACAAAGAGGGCTAAAGCCCAACAACGTACCTAATTTTTAGGATAACAATAAAACGACCATGCTTCGATCGAGGGGCTAGGAAGATCGGATTGCAGTGAAACAACTATCTGACTTCTAATCATCGATTTTAGCGAAGTGTTTCTCGAACCACAAGCCAGCGGCAATTACGCCAATTCCACACAATACAAATACAAAAGATTTGAGCAACAATTCTGTGTTATATTCAAAGACTCGACTGATAATTTGCAAAGTTATCAATACCATTCCTCCCCAAAAACTCTGACGGTTTCCTAAAGCTAAACCTTCTCGGATTAAGCCGACTGCGAGCAGAAATGATAAAACATTAAACAGAAAAGTTGCTAATTGAGGAATTGGAGTAAAAGTCAGGTGAAAAAACGGTATGAAAGCGCTGGCGAGAATGAAAAGTGCGATCGCACCTGTAGTCAAATTCACTGCTTTTTGCGTGCGGCGGCCCATCTCCAAACGTCCCAAATGCAGCCACTCCAACACCGCTAAACCACCCAAAACAGCGACATTTGCCAACAAAACCCAATCAGGCCCGGTTTGTCTAGGTGTCGGCGAATCTTGCCAAAACCAGTGGAAAGACAGAAAGTAAAACAGACCGGCGAAGTACAGCAGTGCTAAACTGCGGGCGGTAGGTTGAAACAGTCTGCTGTGCAACTTCGGCCACATCGCATCGTCGTATCCCCACAGCAAAGCGGGCGCTAAACCACAAAATATTGCTGCACCCCAGCCGCCATCTGCTGCTTGGGCAATAGAAACTTGTAATGAGAAAATTATGGCGATCGCACCCATAGTAAAAATAACACGCGATCGACACCAATAAGCCAACGGCACAAACATCAAACTCGCAGCGATTGGCATTTGTCGCACCAAAACTTCCAGCCAAGAAAACTCAACTTTAGAAGACCAATCTAACACCGCCAGCCAATAGCCGAAACCGATTAAAAGTGCCGACAAAACACCCAACGAAGTCAACCGCAAACTGTAAGCCATTCCCAACACTCCGATTCCCCAGACTAGATAAAGTCCGTAAGCAGAACCGCCAATGTGGAACATTTGCGCCATCAGCGCCATATTTGCTCCTAAAATCAGAGCACCTAACAGTAACAATCCTTCACCGAGAAGTTTGTTTCGCCCTTTTGTTGCGGGTAAAATACTTGGATTTAAGTTTTTGTTTTGGGAAGGGGGAATGCGCCACAAATAAAAACCCGCCACATTGACTGCAACGAAAACGCTTAGCAGCATTGCAACTCTCACTTCGCGCGACCAAACTTGCCAGTTTGCTGCTACAAAGGTGATGACTCCTATACCTAGAAGTATGCTCCCCAAACCGATGAGAATGCTCAGAAATTGGTTGCGGGAAGCGGTTTCGAGAGTGTGAAATTGATATCGTTCCGAAAGTTGTTGGTAGAGAGATTTGTCGATGAGTCCTTCTGCTTCCCAGAGTTTGGCTTCTGCGCGCAACTCGCGCCGAAATTTATCTGAAATCATTTTCAATATTCCAGAGTGTTTTAACTGTGATTGTTATAATAATGTCACTTGTCGGTCGATTGTCAGTGGACGTTGGGACACCTGCTGAAGTTGCACAGGAGTGTTTGAAGACAGTAAACTTGAATTGCCTAAATTGTTGATTGATAGAGTAACCGCAGATGTAAGGCAGATAAACACGGATGAACGCGGATATTTTCAAGATAGTTGGCGATTTTTGCAATTCCAGTATATGATTGGTTTATAGTGATTTTCAAAGGTATTGCTAGAGCGAGAGATCAGGCAAAATCTCTTAAAATTATCTGCGTTCATCCGTGTTCATCTGCTTTACATCTGCGGTGGTTCTAAACTTGATTTAAATTCCAATCATAGGGCAAAAAAACGATCGCCCATTCATCGCTTACACCCACCTCCGGGCCCAAATAACCGCCCACATAGGCAGCTACCGAACCCGCATTCTTGACAAAATCCTCGCCGTACCACTCAAAAATCTTGCTCAAATAAAGCGTCTTTTTCCCAGCATCGTACCGCACTTTATCGGGATTCTTGATAAAACTATTCGCATCCGTCTCCAGTTGAGTTCGCACAGACTCGGGGAAGTAAGCGCCGCGGCGCAACAACGGACATCCGACGGAAACGCAAACTAAGGCAAAATGAATGCGCGCTTCGGCAAATTCCGGGCGCAAAATTGCGTGTTCGATTTGATTGAGACTGTACTTTTTGCGGCCAATAATTGAATTTGAACGGGTGAAGAATTCCAGAAAGCCCAGCCAGTTGGGGATTCCTAAAATTTTGGGACGGATGGAGGCGATCGGGTATACTTCGATTACTTGGGAAATTGCGATCGCATTGTACGCATTCAGCCACAGCGCCAACCGCGCATCCGCATCAGTCATAGCAGCTAAATCTACATCCGCCAAAGTTCCCAGCCAATTGCTCAAAACCTCCGCCCCTTCAGCTTTCCAGTGCCGATAATTGACGCGGCCGAAATCGTCAACGTAGCGTTTTAGTAACTCGTCCCAAGTCGAAAAGTCGATCGAATTTATCATTAAGTAGAAGGGAGAAAGAAGAAGGAAGAAGGAAGAAGGAAGAAGGGAGAAGGGAGAAGGGAGAAGTAAGAAGGAGGGAAAAGAGATACACAGCCAGCTTTTTAGCTATCCGTATTTCACGTTTAATTAGATCGATTTACCAGCAAGAATTGGTTGAAAGCCGGAACCCTTTGAGGGAGAAATTAAACTCAAACTATTCATTACTCCAATCCTCTTCGTTTTAGGTAGAAGTCGCTTTCCAACTATCAACTGTCAACTGTCAACTGTCAACTGTCAACTGTTGAATTACTGTCCACATTCTAAAGCCGACATTGCTTTAGCTTGGGGTTTTATTTATTGTACACTTATTTTCTTTTAAGTCTTGTGCGGTAGCCTTCGACGCTGCCCAAAAGTTCAATTTAAGTGTACAGCCTTTCTCAAATAAATGAGGTATGCCCTATGCCCTATGCCCTATGCCCTATTAGCAGCTCATGTTACACCAGAAAGGCGATACAACAGCTTATTTAATACTACCGTCAACCCAAGTAGCCCCTTTCAGCTTAGCATTTTCCAAATTGGCCCCCGTCAAATCGGCTCCGGTCAAATTAGCATCAGTCAAATCAGCACCTGCTAAATTAGCTTGCCGCAAAGAAGCCCCGCTGAGTGAAGCCCCACTCAAATTTGCCCCAGCTAAATTAGCTTCTCTGAGATTCGAGCCTCTCAAATCTGCCCCTTGCAAATCGGCATTTGCTAAACTCGCTTGCTGGAGGGGAATGCTTCTCAAATCGCATCCCGGACATTGGTTAGTTTGCCGCAACTGGTTGATTTGCTGGGGGTTCGCTGCAATCACCGCTGTAGCCAACCCGAATATCAGTCCGAATGAAATCGCTCCCAAAGTTACAGATTTCATGGTCTTTACCTTCTACAATTATAAAAGATTCTTAATTTAAACTTCAACGGCGATCGGTTTATTCCGGCACAACACCAATCCCACTTTCTGATGTTAATTTGTAATTTTTCGTTACCAAACAAACCAACTATGAGCGATCGCACAAATTTTTTTGATAAACTGTTAGCGGCTGTTGAAATCAATCAAAGTCTGCTGTATTTAGCCCTCGATCCCGACCCGGAAACCTTGCCAGCACTGGTTTCGATGACTGTCGATGAAACTCAAAGTTTTGTAACTGATTTGTTGAAAAGGCTCAAAAGTGCGATCGACCAAACAGCCGATTTAATCTGCGCCTGCAAAATCACCCTCGGTTTTTATCAATCTCTCGGCATTCCCGGCTGGCAACTGCTGCAACAAATATTAACAATTATTCCCGAACACATACCAGTAATTTTAGATGCCAAACACAGCGATTTAAACAGCAGCGCCGTGTTTGCCAAAACCGTATTTCAAGACTGGCAATTTGACGCTGTTACCTTAAGTCCTTACGCGGGATTCGATGAAGTAGCGCCATTTTTATTATATCCCGGAAAAACAGTCTTTGTCCTCTGTGCCACGGCCAACCCGTCCGCCGCCGAATTGCAAGAATATCCGACAGCAGAAAACCCTTTCTACTTGCAATTAGTCCGAGTATCTCAGACTTGGGGAACTCCCGAACAACTGGGTTTAGCAGTAGGAGTAATGCCGGATATGTTGGCGCGAATCCGCCAAGCTGCTCCCGAACGGCTGATTTTAGTTGAAGGAGACATCGCCGGAGAAAATCACTTGACAGAAGAAAACGACCTCGCGCAACTGCTGGCGGCCGGTTTAAGCAAGAATGGTGAGGGTTTATTGCTGCCAGTCCCCCCAAGTTTGTTGGCGGGGAAAGAGCCACGCCGAGAAATTGAGAAATTACGGGATAATATTAACAAAGAGAGGCTGCGCGCGATCGAAGGAAGTCCGACTTGCGAATTGTGGCTACCGGATGTTTGCTTTTTGCAACCGGAACCCAACCGCGATTTAATCTTGCAACTTTATGACATTGGCTGCGTAGTTTTTGGCGACCACGTACAAGCATCGGGCGCTGTATTTCCATATTACATTGACTTGCGAAAAATCATTTCAACTCCACAAATTTTCCATCAAATTGTCAGCGCCTACGCAGACATTCTCAAAGACTTAAAATTCGATCGCATTGCGGGCATTCCCTACGGTTCTTTACCTACAGCAACGGGTTTAGCATTGCGAATGGAACGCCCGATGATTTTCCCGCGCAAGGAAGTGAAAACCTACGGTGCGGGTAAGTTAATTGAGGGGCATTTTCAGCCTGGAGAAACGATTGTCGTAGTCGATGATATTTTGATTAGCGGTAAAAGCGTGATGGAAGGTGCGGGGAAGTTAAAATCTGCGGGGTTGAATGTGGAAGATATTGTGGTTTTGATTGACCACGAACAGGGAGTGAAAGATAAATTGAAGGCTAACGGTTATCGCGCACATTCTGTGCTAGCACTTTCTGAAATAGCTGAGATTTTGTATCAAGCAAATCGCATTGATACCGAACAATTTAATATGTTGACAGCCGAAGGCTAAGTCACAATTGTTGTAGGGGCGGGTTCGCCGACATCTATGAAACCCATAAACAATCTCATAAACCCGCCCTCCTTCGCCGTTATTTAAAGCAACATTTAATCTTAAAAAATTGGGTACATTTGTATTGTTTGTTGGGCGGGGGCGGGTTTATGAAATTCTCGATTTTTGCCGTTGAATTTGGGTGAACCCGCCCCCTAGAAGTCGGGGA
>NZ_JAEQCF010000061.1:0-29231 GCF_020738625.1 Microcoleus sp. PH2017_09_SFU_O_A | reverse complement strand
TTTTTAGGACACATTTGGGTACATTTGTATTGTTTGTTGGGCGGGGGCGGGTTTATGAAATTCTCGATTTTTGCCGTTGAATTTGGGTGAACCCGCCCCTACAATGTTTTGTATTGTTTGTTGGGCGGGGGCAGGTTTATGAAATTCTCGATTAACCTTGCAAAACTTCAATTAAAGCCTCGCCCATCGCCCGACAACCGACCAGTTTCATACCTTCCGACATGATATCACCAGTGCGATAACCTCGATCCAAAACTGCCACAACCGCTTGCTCAATTTTATCAGCAGCTTCGGGCTGACTTAAGGCGTAGCGCAACATCATTGCAGCGCTTAAAACTTGGGCGATGGGATTAGCTTTATCTTGTCCGGCGATATCCGGCGCGGAACCGTGTACTGGTTCAAAAACTCCCGGGCCGCTTGCACCCAAACTCGCAGAAGGCAACATTCCAATACTACCAGTTAGCATCGCCGCCGCATCCGAAAGAATGTCGCCGAATAAGTTACCCGTGACAATTGTATCGAACTGTTTCGGCCAGCGAATTAACTGCATGGCTGCGTTGTCAACATAAAGGTGAGAAAGTTCCACATCGGGGTATTCTGAAGAAAGGGCAATTATACGATCGCGCCACAGTTGCGAAACATCCAAAACATTCGCCTTATCAACCGAACACAGCCTTTTTCCGCGCTTCCGGGCCGTCTCAAAAGCCACGCGCCCGATGCGGTCAATTTCCGACTCGGTGTAAGCCATCGTATTCACACCGCGTTTTTCCCCGGTTTCCGTCTCAAAAATGCCTTTTGGCTTGCCGAAATAAATGCCGCCAGTGAGTTCGCGGATCACCATAATATCCACACCTTCGACAACTTCTTTTTTTAAAGAAGAAGCATCAACCAACTGCGGTAAAATAGTTGCAGGACGCAAATTTGCAAACAATCCCAATCCGGCGCGCAGTCCTAACAATCCAGTTTCCGGACGCTGTTCGCGGGGCAAATTGTCCCACTTGTAACCGCCGATAGCTGCTAATAATATCGCATCGCTGTTGCGGCACTTTTCCAAAGTTTCTTCCGGTAGCGGATTGCCTGTGGCGTCAATAGCAGCGCCGCCCATTAATGCTTCTTGAAATTCAAAGCCGATGTCCAATTGTTTGCCGACAAGTTTCAGGACATCTACCGCTACAGCGATAATTTCAGGGCCGATGCCGTCTCCTGGTAAAAGAGTGATGCGGTAGTTTTGAGTCATATCGATTTAGGAGTTTTGATTTGAGATTTGAGATTGAGAGTTAAGGGGAATTCTTTGGCAATCCAAGACATTCTCACAAGGCTATAATCATATCAGGATAAGCAACCTCAGAATTCATTATGACATTCCCGACTTACCCGCCTGCTCAAGCTGAACCGCCTCTAGACCCCCGGCAGAGTTTGCCAACAATGTATGATTTACCTAGCGAAGACCCAAAGGATCCCGGTTTGCCTGATACATTTCATTTAGATCAGCCGCAACTCTTGGAATTCACGTTTTTGCCACCTGGATGGGATGCGGAGCAAGTATTTACAGCCAGCGACCTAAATTTGTATTACGATGCAACACAGCCGCGCTGGCATAAACGCCCGGATTGGTTTGCTGCGGTGGGTGTGCCCAGGCTTTATCAAGGGCGCGATATGCGTTTGAGTTATGTAGTTTGGCAAGAACGGGTAAATCCGTTTGTGGTGGTGGAATTGCTATCGCCGGGAACTGAGGATGAAGATTTGGGCCGGACTGTTCAGCAAGCTGGGGAACCGCCGACTAAGTGGCAAGTTTACGAACAAATTTTGCGGATTCCTTACTATTTTGTGTTCAGTCGCTACACGGATGAATTGCAAGCTTTTCATCTTGTAGGTGGCCATTATGAACCGGCAGAATTAATGGATGGGCGGTTATTTATTCCTGAGTTGCAGTTGAGTTTAGGGTGGTGGCAAGGCACTTATAAGAGTATGAATCGTTTGTGGTTGCGGTGGTTTACGGCCGAAGGAGGGTTGATTTTGAGTCCGAGTGAAAGGGCAACTGCTGCGGAACGGCAACTGATAGAATATCAACAGCAACTGATAGAATCTCAACAGCGAGAGGAAAGGCTAGCGGCGCGGTTGCGGGAATTAGGTATCGATCCTGAACAGTTGGTTTAATAGTCCCGCACTCAGCCCTGGTGAAACCGTTTCTTGGTATATTTATCGTAAGCTGTCGCACATTTAAATTGTATATTCAGGGCGGGCGGGACGCCCACCCCACTCATTGTCTGATTTTTTTGAGATGCAATTTAAATGCAGAACAGCTTAATAAACGCAAATTTTCTGAGAAACCGGGCTTCTAGTCATCCGTAAGTCCTGTTTGAGTATTCCAAAAGCAGGCGCGGCGCAGCTATCGGGATCTTAATCGCCCATAACCGCTTTTCAACTCCTCGCATCCGTGCAACAAGATTGAAATAAAATAACAAAAGTTCGATCGCACGCACGTACAAAAAATCGGCAAGGAGTCGCACCAGTGACAGACGGGGAAAGCACACCAACATCAGCACAGATTGACAATCGAGACTATTCATGGCCCTTTTGGCCAATTGTTCCAATGTATCCCTACAGCAGGCGACGGACAATCCGCAAGGAAATAGTCAAGGACAAAATCTGGACTTTTGACCAACTACAAGGCATTTTCTACGTCATTGTGCCGATTCGGATGACAGTCATCAAACTCGAATCCGAAGGCCTTCTCGTCTACGCCCCCGTCGCGCCGACTCCTGAGTGCATCCGCTTGCTAAACGAGTTAGTCGCAGAACATGGCGAGGTTAAGTATATCCTGCTGACAACGGTTTCGGGCATCGAACATAAGGTATTTGTCGGCCCCTTTGCGAGGTGTTTTCCCGAAGCGCAGGTGTTTGTCACTCCCAAGCAATGGAGTTTTCCGCTAAATTTGCCGCTGAGTTGGCTGGGTTTGCCCGGTAAACGCACCTCTGTACTGCCTTTGGATAGCAGCAACACGCCCCTTGCAGATGAATTTGATTGGGCAATCCTGGGCCCGCTGAACCTCGGTTTAGGCTTTTTTGCGGAAGTTGCGTTATTTCACAGGGAATCGCGCACGCTAATGTTAACAGATTCTGTGGTTTCGATTCCCGAAAACCCGCCCGCGATTCTCCAACTCGACTCGTACCCGCTGCTATTTCACGCCAAAGACACCGCTTTGGATGTGGTGGCAGACACCCAGGAAAATCGATGCAAAGGGTGGCAGAGAATCGCCTTATTTGCGATGTATTTTCGCCCTAGCGTGTTGGAGGTGCCGCCGTGGTCGGGGGTGTTAGCCAGCGCCCTGAAAGCGCCAGAGCGATCGAGAAAAGCTTATTTTGGATTGTATCCGTTTAAGTGGCAAACTGATTGGGTGCGATCGTTCGAGGCTTTGCGGGGAGGAGGGCGGTTGTTGGTGGCGCCGGTGTTGCAGACTCTGATTCTCAACCGCGCGCCGAGGGAAACTCTCGATTGGGTGGATAAAGTCGCGAGTTGGGACTTTGATCTGATTGTACCTTGTCACTTCGATCGGGCGATCGACTGCAAGCCCCGCGAATTTCGCCAAGCATTCTCATTTCTGGAAAAACACTCGGTTGTTAATTCTTTACCCGAAGATGATTTTAAATTGCTGAGGGATATTGATGCTGGTTTGAATAAAACTGGTTTAGTTCCGCCTGCAAAAGAGAAGGTTTAATCTGATATTTTTGACAATTCTGAATAAGCTGTTTGAGCACAAACAAGATGCCTGTTGCACTCAAAAATTCAACTATTGTGGAACGGGCATCTTGCCCGTTCCGGCTAGAAGCCCATCGCCAAGATAAAACCCTTAACAATTACTGGAAATTTATTCATTTATCTCATTAAATCATTAATCAACTCATCCACCTTCAAAAGTTCTTGAATAATTTGCTCTACCCTCTGGAATTCATTTATGGGATTGAGAACTCTAATAGTTGTTGGGGATGTAGCTGAAGTATGGACTGCAACACCTCTGTCTTCCCCAAAGGTATTCATAGTAGCCAGCCAAAAAATATTTAGATTCTCGGAATTGATTCCTATTGGCAAAAGCAACGACAGAATATTAGCTTCTTTTATTCCATGATTCTGGTCAATGATTCGCTTAAAACTATTAATAGCTAAATCTATCTTTTTGTTGATTTTTATTTTCTCATCCGGTATTTTTTTAGCTGGCTTTGTTGGACTTAGTGTATCTGGTGGTAATTCCATCATTTGACCGGAAAAGGCAAGCAAACATATCAAAGTACAGCAAGTCTTACCCTGACTGTCCCAATTGTTTTTAGCATTAAGGGCTGCTTCCCAAACTCTATCCTCTAGATAAGCTTCAATTTCGGCATGAGCTAAAACTCTGTAGGCAAGAGTTAAGGCTAACTGTCTGGGGGAATAAAAATGTCCGGGCTTAATCTTAGGAATGAATTGTTTTTTTAACCTATTCAACTCCTTAGTTAGAGTACGAAATCTGACGGATTTTGGCATACTGCTTAAGAACTTACCACAACCCGTTAAAGATAATGCGGTTATCTGCGAGTTCGGGGACATAAAACTCTAAATTTAAAACCTTTCGCAAAGTTTTGCCCCACAGTGAGAGACGAGTATGAGTTTCGCGAATGCTAGTTGTTCTTTTCTCAACAGCGTCTCTGAATTCGCTATTAGGGGACGAACATAACTCTTTAAAAGCATTTTCTACTCGCTCCTTATTATTCTTAGCAGCTTGTCCTATCTCGGGATATGAAAAATAAAAAACCATTACATCTAAAATAGCTCGATTCATTTTTTTGCGGTAAGTATTAGAAGTGTTAGACCATACGCGAAATATATTTTCTTCTCCAAATATTGCAATGGTTATTTGCACCGCGTTCTCAAATTCGCTAACTGTATCTTCGATCTCGATTTTTCGTTCGTCCCAATCATTGTTGAGTTTTTCGCAGGTCATGTCCAGGAATTTTTTAAGATTCCCGCGATAATCGGATAAAAAATAATATAAGGCTACATACCGCAGCAACAATTCGACATCGCGCATCCGAGGATCGGGATTTTTTGATTTAAGTATTGTTCTTAAAGCCTGATTTTTAATTGATGCGTCGTCTAAAAAATTGACAAAATCTCCGGGATGCAATGCTTGCCTCAATTCTTGGGGAGATAGCGGAGTATTCTCTAAATTCAGGCGTAAAAAAACTTTGTATAGTAAACTTTCTGTACGCCAGTTTCTAATCAATGTAGTCCGAATAGTTTGAGTGTCGAGTACATTAAGTACGGGACTCAACACAACATCGTTTTTTATATCCTTATAGGTATAACCATTGAGATCGGGTCTAAATTCTAAGTTTGCCAAAGCAAAACTATCATTAGGAGTTTCGCTCATTCCATAAAATTGCAGGATGGCAAGCAAGCGTTGCTTGCCATCAAGAACTATAAAATTTCCGCGCCTCTTTTCAGGAGAAGCTAAAACTATTTCTGGAATGGGAAATCCTAGAAAAATTGATTCGATAAACCTACTTTTGCGAGTTATATCCCAAGCATCTCGTCTTTGAAATCTTGGATTGAGTTGAATGTTTTCCCGCATAATTAGATCGAGGATGCTGGTTGTTGTCCAATCAGTGCTACCTACAATGATTTCTGAAATTTCTTTTAATATCGATTGTGGCTTTTCATTAGATTCCAGCTCATCATCTAAATATTCATCTTCTTTATCAAAGATTACTTCTTCTGGTTTTTCCAAGAGTTTTTGTTTGGGCATGACTGTACTCTACTCGTGAGTTTAATTTGGATAGACTATGTATTACCTAAGTATAGCAGAAGTCAAAAGACTGAAGTTGACTCTTGACCGAGAGCGAGAGAGTTTTCTTCCCAACTCATCAATCTGGGAACTTCCACAGCGTATTAAACTATTGTCTATTGGTGCGTCGCTGTCATATTTTTCATATTTATTTGGGGATGAGGGATAGCGACGCACCCTACGAATACTGAGGACTGAAGTCCTCACTACAAACCTGACAGCACAAAATCACGATTTTTTTAACTTAAACTCATCAAATTTCACCACTTCCGAGTCTGGTTTCCGCGTATCAAAATAATAGCTACTAACCGTAGCATTCCCCGTGTCAAATATACTAAAAGCCGTAATATCATTACTATCAATATACGGCAATGCCAGCCCATCTTTCCCCAACAAAGGTGCAACTGTTGGCATCACAGGTTCCAATCCGTTCGGATCTCCAATCGCGCTGTAATCCTCCCCATATCCAGGCGGCACAAATCGGCGCTTTCTCCCCGCAAACGCCCCGTAACTGTTACCCACATTGGAAGTCTCTAAAAAGTGCATTCCGCTGGAACTCACAAACCGATTCCACAAATGCGAATGTCCGTACAAAACTAACTGCACGCCCGCCGTTTCTAGCAGCGGCATCACATCCCGAATCAGATAATCTTGCTGTTTCGGATATTCGTAACGCACCATCTTAATCTCGCCGTCCAAAGTGCGATCGACTATTTGCACTGGGTCAGTATAAGCAGGTACAATATTGTCACCCAGAGAATGCGGTGGATGGTGAAACATCACAATTTTATATTTAGCTTGCTGAAATTCCGCACTATATAACTCTTGTTCCAGCCAAGAATATTGAGCGCTACCTTTGGCAATTGGCTCAAAAATATGCTGTCCGTATCCCCATTTTTCAGGACGATCAAAATCTTCGTCCCGTTCCCGATACCTGCCTCTCGCCCCCGGATCTAAATTGGGAGTCCGCCAGATATTCGTAACATACAAAGTCACTAACCGCACGTCCCCAAACGTCACAGCATAATAATTTTTCTCACTTGGTAAACTGAAAATTTCGTTGTAAGTATCACTATTAAAACTATTGTTTTTTAACAAAACATCTTGGTCTTTCATCCCATATTTTTGAGTGAGGTATGGATATATTTTTTCCACAGCAGCGCGGGGAAAAGGGTCATTAAACTGGTCGTTGAGACTGCTGCTAGTTGAAAACCTACCCATAATCTCATGGTTCCCAATCGTCGGAAATATAGGCGCGTGTTGGATCAGTTCGCCACCGCTGTACACGGTTTTGACGCCCTTTTGGTCGATTTCGGAGAAGGCGCGGCCTTGCAAACCCGGGAAAAAAGCGCGGCCTCGGTCGTCGTCGAACCATTCGGAAGCGCGATCGGCTATATTAATTAAATCACCAGCCATGAAAACTGCATCAACTTTATCAATTGTTTCTGCTACTTTCTGGAGATTAGCCGCTGTCATCGGCATCAATTGATGATCGGAAGTGAACAGGATTTTTAGCCCAATTCCCGCTGCTGGTGTCGGAGAAAGGCTGAAAACTTTGCTGCTAACAGATTCACCATCTTTCGTTTCGCTAGTCACTAGATAGGGAATGCGAACACCGGGCATTAAATTAGTAATTTCTGCTTCGTGGCGCCAGATGTGGCGGACAATTGGATTGTTATCAATTATGCCCTGTTTCATTTCATCGGAGATGTGCGAGTCTTTGTCTTCCCGAACCCGGCTTAGCTTGGTAGTATTTGCAGTCGCAATTTTACTCAAGTTTTCGCCGTAAGCAACAATGTTCCGAGTCCCGGAAAATTCGGTAAACCAAACAACTCGCACCGAGTTAGTTGTTGGAAGTTGCAGAAACGGATCGGTTAAAAGTTTGGGTTTGTTGAGGAAAGATTGCATAATCAAACCTAGGAATAGGACAATCAAAATCAAAACAGCAAAAAACCACAGGTTGCGAGAAGAACCTTGGGGTATTTCTAATTTATCGGGCAATGGTGTTAACATAAGTTATTGTCATTAATCTGTAGGGGAAAGTTCAACAGTAAAATATAACTCCCAACCCCAATATATATAAACCCGCCCCCGCTTTGAATTTTAGACTACGAAAGTTATCAAAAAGTTAAGAAATTCTGAGAATATCTCAGATATCACAAACCGGGTGGATCTGACTTTTGAGGAGGGCGAAGCATGACCGCAGATAAGTTATTAGTTATAATCTCATATTGAATGCGGTCATGCTTCGCCCCTACACATATATTTGCCAAACATGAGATGCACCCCACAAACCTCAACTATTAATCTCAAATATAGCGGTTCTCCCAAAGATGAGGTATTCACCAATTCATTAACAATTACAAAATCCCCCAATCCCCCAATCCCCCAATCCCCCCAATCTAAAATCGAACAATCCCCCAATCCAAAATCTAAAATCTAAAATCTAAAATCGAACAATCCCTCAATCCAAAATCTAAAATCTAAAATCTAAAATCGAACAATCCCTCAATCCAAAATCTAAAATCTAAAATCTAAAATCGAACAATCCCCCAATCTCCCAATTCTCCAATCCAAAATCTAAAATCGAACAATCCTCCAATTCTCCAATCCAAAATCCAAAATCTAAAATCTAAAATCGAACAATCCCCCAATCCAAAATCTAAAATCTAAAATCTAAAATCTAAAATCGAATGACTCACCACTTTCTCAAAGCTAACTGCAAAACCGTACACTTAGGCGGTTTCTCTCCCAAGCTAGAACCTGCTTTAACTGTCGATTCGGGCGATCGCATCGATATCGAAACCTATTCAGGATATTATGTTGCTGACAAGGCCCCGCCGGAATTTTTGACGCCGGAATTTTTAGATATCTGTCAGAATTTACCTGACAACCGCAAAGTCGGCCCGGGCCCGCACTTGCTAACAGGCCCGATTTATGTTAATGGGGCTGAACCCGGAGACGTTTTAGAAATTCACATCGAGGAAGTTTACCCAAGTTTACCAGTAGGATTCAATGCAATTCGCGCTGGTTGGGGAGTTTTACCTGAATATTTTCCTGACCCTAAATTGCGGTTTATTCCCCTAGATTTAGAACAAAAGATTGCGGAATTTCCGGCAAATAGCGGCGTTAAGATTCCCCTGCATCCATTCTTCGGAATTATCGGTGTTGCAGATTTTGAAATCAACCGTTCTTCTATTCCTCCACAACGCTACGGCGGCAATATGGACAATCAGGAATTGCAAGCAGGAACGCGGTTATTTTTACCTATTGCGGTGCGTGGCGGTTTGCTGTCAATCGGCGACGGACATTCGGCACAGGGAGATGGCGAAGTTAATGGTACGGCGATTGAAACTTCGATGAATGGGACTATTCAAATCATCTTGCGTAAGGATTTATTTTATATATTTCCGTTTGCGGAAACTCCTACTCATATTGTAGTTATGGGTTTTGGTCAAACATTAGATGATGCGTTTGATATGGCGTTAGAACAGACTGTTAATTGGCTACAAAAATATGCAAATTTCCAAGAAGAAGATGCCTATGTTTTCTGTTCCCTCGCCGTCAATTTTCGGATTACTCAGGCTGTCAATAATCCCCGCAAAGGAGTTCACGGAATGATACCTAAGTCGATTTTGCCCAATGTGCAAATTATCGATCGCTAGCCGTGATGTGGTATGATAACAGCCGATCGCCAAAACAACCTCGATCGCGATCGCACAAATTACCCAAATTTATCACTGCGGTTCGTCGATCGCGATCGCACCAGCGTTCAAAATTTAGCTTAAGATTGGGATAAGTTGCAAATTCTATCTAAATGGGTTCCATGAAAAACCAGACTGACGATTCTGCAAAACAAGATTTAGTCGATCGGGCTTTTGGAAGTCCAGCCATCCCAGATCCGACAGCGTGGGTGGATGAACATTATTTTCTGGCTAATTTTGCCAATACTCTCGCCCACCTCCAAGAAAATTTATCTGATGAGAGTTGCGAAATCGCCGAGAGTGCTGAGTCTGGCGAGGCGAGATTGTCGCTCGATGCTAAAATTAGAGATATATTGAAAGCTAATTTTAGCGATGACTGTTGGCAGTATGTCGAAAGTTTGTTGTGAGTTCGGTAATATTAATAAATATTTGTAGGTTGATAAATTTTGAGTGTCAATTAAGCTGTTGCAGATTTAAATTGTCTATTTCAACCGATGATTGAAAATCATTAAATTGTCTCCCGTCTTCGCTTCGGACATTCCTTGATAAATTGTAACTTTTTATACTTTAGGTTGGTCGAAAATTAGGGTTGATAGGAATTGCGATCGATCGCAAAAACTCAGCACTTTCTTCGGGTAAAGCAGTATTGATAAACATTCCGCTACCAAGCTCAAACCCAGCCTGCTTGGTCACTCTGGGAATAATGGCGATATACCAGTGGAAGTATTTTGTTGCCTGTTCCGCCGTCGGCACGGAACGAATACTATAGTTGTAATCGGGATTGTTCAATCCGTAATAAAGCTGAGCGAGTACAGTTTTCAAAGTATCAGCCAGATCCGTAATTTCCGCATCAGTAATATCATCAAAGGAAGACGAATGTCGGCGCGGAAAAATCCAGATATGAAACGGTGAAAGTGCAGCGTAAGGAATAAAAGCCACGAAATATTTGCTCTCAAAAATTACTCTTTCACCTGCCGCCAATTCATCTTCCAAAGTCCTGCAAAACAGACATTCTCCCGTATCATCAAAATAGCGAACTGCTGCATCAATGCGGCTGCGAAATTGGCTGGGGACAACGGGCGTCGCTGCTATCTGCGAGTGAGGGTGTTCGAGAGAAGTTCCGGCACTTTCCCCGTGATTTTTGAAGATCACAATTGTTTCAACGTGGGGATATTTTCTAATTTCTAAATAGCGGTGACGGTATACTAAAAGTATGTCCGTTACTTCTTCAACGGTCAACAAAGCAGTCGTCAAATCGTGTCGCGGGTGTTCGACAATTACTTCGTGAAAGCCGATTCCCGACATCATGCGGTGAATTCCCGATGATATCCTGATCCGTTCTGCTGTCGGCGACAGGGCGGGATATTTGTTGCCAATTGCGCGGACTTTCCAGCCGGTGCGATCGCCCAAACGGCAAGTTTCTAAGGTGCCATCTTCTTCGTTACCCACGCAAAACGGGCAGTCTGGGCGGTGTGAGGGTAGGAATGCGGGTATTTTTTTTGTGTTGGCGAATTGGTCAGGTCTTTTTGCGCGATCGGTGGCGATGATTACCCAATCTCTGGTAATTAGATTTTGTCTAAGTTCAGACATTTTCTTACCTTTAGTTTTAGGGTTGAGTCGTTTTTTATGGTAAGATAAGAGTTTGCCTGATGTCACTGCTAATTGTAATTTTTTAACAAATCTTGACTTGAATATGTCTGTAAATCTGCTTGTATCAGAGCGTCAAATTCAAAAGAAATTCAAACACGCTGCCGATTTTGGTGTTTCAGGCAATTACAATTTGCAGACAGCAGCAGCATTTGCAGCAGCTATTCAAACTCATGTCCAGAAACAGGGAGTGCAGGAGATTGAGGGTACTTATCGCAGGCAACCTGTAAAGCACTACTTTGACCCTGCGACTAATTTAAATGTTATAGTGGACGCAGGAGACAATTTTATTAGCGGCTGGAAACTGAATTCTGCCCAAATTGCTGAATTAAGTGCGACTGGAGATATTGGAGGTGGATAAATATGGATAAGTACATCAAGTTATTAGAAGAGTTTGCAGGCAGTAAAATCAGCGCTGATGAGTTTGAACAGCGGTTTCTACAATTGTTTAAGAGTGACAATAATCTCCAGCCGGGAAGAGAATTTAAGATTTTAGACAAGTTGTTTACCGATGTTGATGCTTATTGCAGCGACCCGGATTTGATTGAAGACCCTCGATTTGATATTGGTGAGGTTCAATTGCGAGTATCGGCCCAGGAGACGCTGGATAAGTTACTGAAGTTAACAACAGTTTTAACAAGTGAGAAATAAGAATCAAAACCATCTGCTTGCATCAGTGGTTAAAATTTCTCACCAAGCCATTCCCTCCCCCTCGCTAACAACTCATCCAAACTTTCCACCGGCCAAAACCGCACCTTTCCATCCTGCGAACCAGTTATTAAAAACTTCCCGTCCCGACTAAAACAAATACTATAACTGTGTCGCCGCGAGTTCTGCATCCTTGACAAACGGAATCGTTTGTGCTACTTATTTATCAGAACTAAATGCAGAAGCAGCTAAATATAGCAAAGCTTGTCAGGAAAATTTGTCTATGCCTCTGTAGCACTCTGTACCAATTAATTTAATAGGTCTAAGGTGGTTAAATGCAATTTAATAGTAATTGGTCGTCACCATACAAGTTTATACCCGGCAAGGATAATTTAGATATTATCGACACTTGGGGGTGCAAAGGAAAATTAGGGATTTATCTAATTCGCGATGAATCGGATCGACAAAATCTCTATGCGGGACAAGCTACTCAACAAGATATTGCAACACGGCTGCGACAAGAGATCAAATCCAGTCACAACCAATCTTTGAAGGATTACTTGTTGGTTGACCAACATACTGTTACCGTGCGTTGGGCTGAATGTAGCAATCCGATTATGGCAGAAAATCTTGCTATTATTGGTTGTGAACCGTCGTTTAACCGCCGAATGTCGCCCTGGAAAGGCACTGATATACCGTCAAAAGATGAGTATTTACGTGAAGCCACAAGGCTTGGTATATTCACATCTGAAGAAAGGTCTTTGGATAATTTGACAAGATATTTAATCAACGATATCCAGACTAATCCTCATCTTTGGGAACGCAAACCAAATCCTAGTCGAGAAAGAAATACTTATCGGGAGAGATTCTAATGGAAACTTTGAAGATTTTTTGTAAGTGGTGGTTGATACTCTCCATAGTTACGACTTATGCAATAGTCTATCTGGCCATGTTTGTCTTCAGTTTTTTATCCGCAGACTTCAGTAGCAATGTGGGATTGTGGGGCGAGTTCTTTCCAACTAAAGAACGCGAAGCACGGGACGAATTACATGAGAGAAAAATGCAGAAGAATATGAATTTTATTGATAAATTTTTCCTCGCTTTTTATCGATGGGCGAAAAGCTTGTAGCTAAGGAATGAGAATTAAATAACTTACACAAGTTTGTGGGGTATCGGGCTCGCCCTTTTTGGACGGCGAGGCATCCCACAATAACAATTAAAACTGTAAGTTATTTAATTCGCGATCCTAAGTCTTCCAGTATCCTTTGATCGGCACAAATTCACTGCTATTCAACTCTAAACAACCAATTGATATCGTCAAACTTCTATGATTAAAGTTCTTGGCCCAAAAGACAAGTCTCCCCGTCCAGATAAATATCGAGATTACATGGATTATCGGGGGGTTGCTGAAGAGGAGGAAGTGAAACAATTATCTCAGGGTGCGGTCAGTTTAGGGCGTTATTTGCACCCTAACAATCGCCAAGGACAGGAATTGTTTTTATCTGCTGATATACTGAAACGCCACTGTGCTGTTATTGGGAAAACTGGGGCTGGAAAAACAGAGGGTGTGATTGTACCTTGGGCGATCGGGTTAATGAAAAATGGGCACAGCGTGGTGACAGTAGATGTTGTTGGCAACCTCACCAATCGTCTCAGTAATGAAGCGAAAAGATTGGGCTGCCGGGTTTGGTATTGGGATCATGGCGATCCCACTTCTTCTGATTCTTGGAATTGGTTAGATGCGATTCAATTATCAGATGATAGGAGCATAGAATCTGCTATTACTAGCATACTACGATCTCCTCCTAATCCTGGCGATCCAAACAGGTTTTTCTACGATCGCGATGTGATGTGGTTGCGGGCTTTGATTCCGATTGTCAAAATAGTCTATTCATATAACGCAAAACCGAGTCATCTGCTTCGCTTGATTGCCTTTCAAGATGAACTCCGCAATGTATTTCGCCAATATCCTCAAGTTCATAAATATCAGATCAAGCTAGCTGCATTTTTTACATTTAGTGTTGAAGAACACTCAAAAGCTGTTCAAGGTTTATTAAATGCTTTAAATGTCTTTGATGATTCTGCTGTAATGCAAGTAACGGAACGCAGTGATTTTGCACTGTCTGATATTGACAGTCGCCCGACATTGCTAGTCATCCGTCATTACATGGGCAATCCAAAATCGTCACAACTCACTAGCTTAATGCTCGATCAACTTTTTGGTCATGTGTACAATCGTAATGCCGGAAAAGCATCTAAGAAAATTCCCCTAAATTTTATCATAGACGAAGCTCCCCAACTTAAAGAGCACATTAAGTACGAAGAAGTGCTCGCAGTCGCTCGTAATGCTAATGTTGGTATCTGTTTGGCGGCCCAAGATGTGACTCAATTTGGAGATGAACGCAAGACAGCAGAAATTTTGAGTAACTGCAATACTTTAATTACGACTAAAGGGGTTTCTCCACAGGTTGCAGAGTATCTGTCCAAGCAGATGGGAAAGCGACGTGAACAGCAAGTCAGAATTAATCAGCAACGGACTTTGGCTGATGATTTTCGAGATATAGATAGCGGTAAGTCTTTTTTTGGGGTTGTATTAGACAGTATGTTTTCTTCCGGTACGGGAGTTGATACGGTGGAAGTTCCTGTGTTGGGCGATCGAGAAATTATGCACCCTCCTGTGGGGCATTATCCGGCAGTTGTGTTAGCTTCACCTGTTACCAGTAAACCTTTTATGGTTGAGTTGGACACGGCTTTGAGAAAGATATAGCTTTATAAAATCACTGGAATGATTGTATTATAGAGGGCATTAAAACAGCATTGCTTTCTCCCAACCTATTAAAATTATAGCATGATAATCGTGGTCGCCATTGTCATTATCAATAGTTTAGCTATTACTGAAGTTTTCTAATGCTATATACTGATTTTTGATACCACTCTGTATTCCCCTCTTTCTGATAGATTTCTGCGGCTTGATTGTAATCTTCAATGGCTCCGTTTTTATCTCCTAAATCAGATCTAGCAAGACCCCGGTTGTAGTAGGCATTAGCAAATTTAGGATTAAGTTTAATCGCTTGATTGTAATCCTCAATAGCTCCCTTTTTATCTCCTAAATCAGATCTAGCAATACCTCGATTTCCGTAGGCTTGAGCTAATTTAGAATTAAGTTTAATCGCTTGATCATAATCCTCAATGGCTCCTTTTTTATCTCCTAAATCAGATCTAGCAATACCCCGATTATTGTAAGCATTAGCCAATTTAGGATTAAGTTTAATCGCTTGATTGTAATCCTCAATAGCTCCCTTTTTATCTCCTGATTCATAGCTAGCCCAACCCCGATTATCGTAAGCAATAGCCAATTTAGGATTAAGTTTAATCGCTTGATTGTAATCCTCAATAGCTCCCTTCTTATCTCCTGATTTATAGCTAGCCCAACCCCGATTATTGTAAGCAATAGCCAATTTAGGATTAAGTTTAATCGCTTGATTGAAATCCTCAATGGCTCCATTTTTATCTCCCGAATTGTAGCGGACATGACCCCGATTGCTGTAAGCATCAGCTAATTTAGGATTAAGTTTAATGGCTTGATTACAATCCTCAATTGCTCCATTTTTATCTCCTAAATCATAACGAACAAGACACCGATTACTGTAACCATCCGCACTGTTTGAATCAAGCTTAATGGCTTTAATATGATCCGTAATGTGTTTTTGTCTATCCTTTAATTCTGGATCTTGGTGAGGATAAAATAGAAAAAAACTGACAGAAAGAACCGCAGATATTCCACCTAAAGTCAATGCTTTATCAAAGAATTTTCTAGTTGCCAGAGGAGGGGTCTTGTATGTAGGTGTAGGTGTAGGTGTAGCAGCCAGAGTCGGCGAAGGCGGAGGATTGTATATAGGTGTAGGTGTAGGCCGAACAGGAGTCGCGTATGTAGTAGGTGCCGGCGAACTGACAGGTTTAGGTTTGCTAGCAGACCACAAAGGGATTTGGACAGGAATATTAGATTGTATCCCAGCCCTTGGCGGAAACGCATCGAGTCCTAATCGTTTTTTCCTCTCACACCAAGGACAATCCCTCAAATGTCCCCCATACCGATGCTCAGAATTCACCCTACAACTCACTAAATCTTTTTCTGCTGCTTCTTCTAATGCCTTCACCCAAGTCCGCGCATCAGGCCGCGCTTGGGGGTTATTGTGCCCATCCTCAAAACAGCGTACAAACAACTGCCGCAGCGTCGGATGCAACACATCAAACCTTACTGCAATTTGTGCAGGGCGATAAGGCACTGTCTTGGTTCCGTGGGGAAAATGCCCTGCTAAAATCCGTTTCTCCGTTGGTGGTGGGTCCCCAGTTCCTTGATAAACTCCAGCAAAAGGGTGCGTCCCTTCCATCAACAACTGAAAAATTAACACCCCTAACCCAAATAAATCATGTTCCGGCGTGCGGTCATAATCTGCAAATGTCTTACGCTGAAGTTCCGGGGGTGTATACTCCGGTTTCCCCACCCGACAGCGATAAACTTTACCATGTTGGAAATCACGAACCTGAAAGGAATCCGTATCTACCAGCGTTACTATCGCTGTGTCATAAACCAAGATATTCGACTCATTCACATCGCCAATGACATACTGTTTCGCGTGTAAAGCACTCATCGCGGCTGCAAAGTTTCGCGCCGTCTGGTGCAAGTATTTAT
Source organism: Microcoleus sp. PH2017_09_SFU_O_A (assembly GCF_020738625.1). NCBI lineage: Bacteria > Bacillati > Cyanobacteriota > Cyanophyceae > Oscillatoriales > Microcoleaceae > Microcoleus > Microcoleus sp. PH2017_09_SFU_O_A. Next base: position 12,721 of record NZ_JAEQCF010000061.1, on the reverse strand, counting down.
AATTGAAACCGAGATTTTTCTCACTGCGAGTTTTAGGGCTGTAGTAATCGTGGATGGGTCGCACTTGCTGCATCGGCACTCGCGGCATAAGGAAGCCCATGATTTGCTCACTACCATCGATAGAAAGTAGTAAATCAACCGGCCAAGCAATCGAGACACACCCGTGATCTTTTTTTACTGAGTCATCAGGGGGGTTAGCGAGCATTAGTTGGAGTTTGTCACTATCAATATCTTTTAGCTTTTCGGCGTGATAAATTTTCATCACCAGTGACGGATCTCGACGGTATGGGTGAATTGCCCCTTCACCACCACGAGCTATCTCAGGCCCCAGATCAATCAGTTCTCCATTAGACTGACGCTTGACTTGCATACTAATCCCCACCACAACCCTCTACAATCCTAACATTTTTTTTACTTCTGCTAACGGCACAGAAGGTCGATCTGCATCTTCCTGTTTGGCCGCCCTCAAATCCATCAAATCTTCCATATCAGCAATGAATGCTTGCAGTGTTGCAAATTCTTCGTAAGGTATCACTGCAAATTCTTTTTTACCGTTTTTGGTAATAAACTGAGGATGTAACGGAATCATCGATATTTCCTCCGGTTTTGGACGCACCCCGACCAAAGAAACCGGGTTTTTACTGAGTCTACGATGTTCTAACAAAGTTTTTTCGTAAAAAACCTGGTTTCTGGAATCCCATGCTTAAGTCCAGTTTTCGATGTTTGACGCGGTGAATTACCGAAACATCTTCCTTAATTTAAAATAAAGTTCGGCTTTGTACATCCGCTGAAAAAGATTTTAAATATGGGATGCTTTTGACTTAAACGCAACTTGACAAGTCGTCAAACAGAACCCCATCCTTTAGGCGGTTCTAGGGGAACTTGTTCATCTAATTTAGAATGAGATACTCTGCTCATACTAACGGATAGCCATTGGAACATCTCCGCAAAATTTAACCCTTGTAACTTCACAGGTGTGCGCTCGATTAGAATTTGACTGAGGCGGGGCATATCAACCCCTTCCACACCCACACCAAAGAAAGCAACTCTTTTATTTATTTCCTCGTCCCGAATCCGTTGGGCTGCCCGATCGACAACTTCATTATCACTGGGTGAACCATCTGTAATCATAAATACCCAAGGGCGGTAATAAAAGATTCCATTTGCCTTATACGACGCTTTTCGCGCTTGAAGAATGTCTAAAGCTTTATTAATTCCCTCTCCCATGTAGGTGGCTCCTCCTACTTTTAGGGTTGGTGGCTCAAAGTTATCGGCAGTTACAAAATCCTGAACCACCTTTACCTCACTCTCAAAGGTAACAATCGCTACTTCAACGCGCTTCTTGGTTAAGTCATCTTTATTCAGCTCGTCTCTGAAGATGCGTAATCCATCATTTAAGGCTTTAATGGGTGCGCCGCTCATAGAGCCGGAAACGTCTAGCAACAGGATACAGGGACAGCGCGGCTCTGGATTGTCTGCCAATCCTACGGCGTCGTCCTCAAGAAGTCTTCGGGATTCAGACATGGTTTTAGGATAAGGGTAAATATCATATTACAGAATATTATATATCAAGCTACACTTCCCAGGTGTCAGTAAACAAGACTTCAGTTGCCAAAATCTGTCAAAACGGTTCTGTCCCAAACCATCATGCCAACTGCAACTGCACATTCTGCAACTTGCAAATCGCTTTCAAGACTTGCGCCAACAAGAGCGATCGCTCTGTATCAATCAAATTCAATTCTGGTAAAATTTGATAAGTGCAAGGATTCCCCCGCGTCACCCGCACAAACCGATAACTTTCCCCATTCGTTGTCAATCCCCAAACAGACGATTGCTGTTGCAAACTTTTATAAGTATAAGTCAGCAATTGTGGCAAACCGGCTAAAGGGGCGATCGCACTATTTTTCGCCTCCACCACCAAAATCCAAAACTGTGCCGCCCCTATCTCCGCATCCGGCTGATTTACGGCTAAAATATCCAACCGCCCCTTAATTAAAGTATCCCCATCCTCAACCTCGATCGGTATGCTATCTTCCATTGTCAGCACGATCGGAATATCAAAAAATCCTGCTAATCTCATCAAAGGTGAAAGCACTAAAAATTTCACCATTTTTGCAGAAATTTTCCTTGCTTCTAGATGACGCCAAAAGACATTTCTGATTTGCAATAATTCCTGCTGTTCAAAATCTGTCAGAGGTTCCAGAGAGAAAAAATCAGTAAAAGAGCCTTCTGTTTGTCTTTCCAGCTTGAGAAGGCGACGAACGTCATTTAACGAAAGTTGGCTTGCTTCTAAATTTTGGGTCATGGTTTTTGTGCGATCGACTCTTCCATTCAACTATATTATAAGGGCATTCCCAGAGGAGTGAAGCCTGTTTTATTTATTTTTATTAACGTCAAAAAACAACTAAAACATTTTCTGTTCAACTGATATAATATTATCAACCGTTATCCTAGCCACCAAGTTATGCAACTAGAAGACTACTTCAACTTCCTAAGACCAGATGATATTCGGCTCAAAGGTTCTCGAATCGGCATCGAAACTATTCTTTACGAATACCTGTTTCGCGCTCGAACTCCCGAAGAAATTGCTAATATTTATACATCCCTCACCCTCGAACAAGTTTATGCGACAATTTTGTACTACCTGCACAACAAAGAAGCAGTCGGTAAGTACATAACCGAATGGTTGGAATGGGGCGAGAGAATGCAAGAAGAACAACGTTGCAACCCTTCTCCAGTGACAGAAAAACTCCGCAAATTTAAAGCAGAAAGAGATGCAAGGAGAAAGGCTGATGCCAATTCAGTATCTGTTTGATGAAAATTTGGTAATTGGTAATTGGTAATTGGTAATTGGTAATAAGCGCCAACATTTACACAAGTATTCAAAGTCTTAAGGAAAATAAACATACTTTTGCCCCAACTTATGCAAACAATAGTTACAAAGACTAACCGAAATTAAAACTAACAGCGATGTCACAAGATACCATCGAATCAATACTCCAAGAAAAACGCCTATTTCAGCCACCTGCTGAATTCTCCCAAAAAGCTCACATCAAAAGCCTAGAAGAATACCGCGCCCTCTACGAAAAAGCGAAAGCCGACCCCCAAGCATTCTGGGCCGAACTCGCTACCCAAGAATTAGACTGGTTTCAAAACTGGGATACCGTGCTCGACTGGCAGCCACCCTTTGCTAAATGGTTTGTCAATGGCAAAATTAACATTTCTTACAATTGTCTCGATCGCCATTTAACCACCTGGCGCAAAAACAAAGCCGCCCTGATTTGGGAAGGCGAACCGGGCGACTCCCGCACCCTGACTTACGCCCAACTCCACCGCGAAGTCTGTCAAATGGCTAACGTCATCAAAGAATTGGGAGTCCAAAAGGGCGATCGCGTCGGCATTTATATGCCCATGATTCCCGAAGCTGCGATCGCCATGTTAGCCTGTGCCAGAATCGGTGCAGTACACAGCGTAGTTTTTGGCGGATTTAGTGCAGAAGCTTTGCGCGATCGCCTCAACGACGGCCAAGCAAAACTCGTCATCACCGCAGACGGAGGCTTCCGCAAAGACGCAGCAGTCGGCCTCAAAGTACAAGTAGACAAAGCCCTCGCCAACAACGCTGCACCCAGTGTTACCAACGTTCTCGTCGTCCAGCGTACCAAACAAGAAGTGCAAATGGAACCAGGGCGCGATCGCTGGTGGCACGAATTGCAAAAAAACGCCTCCGCAGATTGTCCCGCCGAACCGATGGATAGCGAAGATATGCTATTCATTCTCTACACTTCAGGAAGTACCGGCAAACCGAAAGGAGTCGTCCACACCACAGGCGGCTACAACCTTTACACCCACATGACAACCAAGTGGATATTCGACCTCCAAGACACCGATATCTACTGGTGCACCGCCGACGTAGGTTGGATTACAGGGCACAGTTACATAGTCTACGGCCCCCTTTCCAACGGTGCAACAACTGTCATGTACGAAGGTGCTCCGCGCGCATCGAATCCCGGTTGTTTTTGGGATGTAATCGAAAAATACGGCGTCACTGTTTTCTACACCGCACCAACAGCAATTCGCACCTTTATGAAGATGGGCGAAGAGTTGCCGAATGCCAGAGATTTATCATCTTTACGATTGTTAGGAACCGTCGGCGAACCGATCAATCCTGAAGCTTGGATGTGGTATCAGCGCGTAATTGGCAACTCGAATTGTCCGATAGTCGATACTTGGTGGCAAACAGAAACCGGGGGAATTATGATTACCGCTTTGCCCGGTGCAATCCCCACAAAACCCGGTTCTGCAACCCTTCCGTTCCCCGGAATTGTTGCCGATATCGTTGACCAAGATGGCGAACCAGTAACTAATCAAAGCGGCGGTTATTTAGTAGTCAAACATCCTTGGCCGGGAATGATGCGTACACTTTACAACGATCCCGATCGCTTCCGCCGCACTTATTGGGAATATTTGCACCCAAAAGATGGCCAATTCGTGTACTTTGCGGGGGACGGCGCGCACAAAGATAAAGACGGTTATTTCTGGGTAATGGGCCGCGTTGACGACGTGATTAATGTCGCCGGACACCGACTCGGTACGATGGAAGTTGAATCGGCTTTGGTGTCTCATCCAGCGGTGGCGGAAGCTGCGGTTGTGGGGAAACCGGATGAGATTAAGGGTGAGGAAATTGTGGCGTTTGTGACGTTGCAAAATACTCAGCAGCCTAGTGATGAATTGATTAAGGAATTGAAGCAGCACGTTGTGAAGGAAATTGGGGCGATCGCCCGTCCCGGCGAAATTCGCTTTACCGATGCTTTGCCGAAAACTCGCAGCGGAAAGATTATGCGGCGTTTGTTGCGTTCTTTGGCTGCTGGTTTGGAGGTGACAGGGGATACTTCTACTTTGGAAGATCGGACGGTGTTGGATAAGTTGCGGGCTGATTCCTAGGGGTATTTTTGCAACCGCAGATGTAGGCTGATTAACGCAGATGAACGCAGATAAGATTACATCTGCGTTCATCTGCGGTTTAATTGTTAATTCCGTTATTTACCTCGCCACAAATGAACGGCATCGCTGTTAATTTGCGACCTTACTTGCAGCCAATCTTCTAGCAAGTAGTCATCATCGACTGCTTCTGAATGCTGTTCGTCTTTGAGAATTGCTAAGACGTGAACTCCAGACGGATAGTTGACATGACGGATTTCTGGGTCATATCCTAAGTCTTGAATTTTTGCTAAAATGCGATCGACTGCACCAGCAACAGTTAAATCGACGGCCAGAATAATTTGACCGAGTTTAGCACCAGGTTTTACACACTCCAAAACAGCCATTATTCTTTCTCCTTGTAGTTGCAACGGTACACTTGAGGGCGATTTTCGACTTTTCGGGGTTGAGTTACAGATTCTAATTCAACCCGGTAGCGATCGGCTCGTTTTTGGCACTCCTGTTTCGCTTGGTTGGGGTTATCCGCTAAAATCGGCTCATCCCAACGTTCTGGTTCTTTTTCTGGATCTTGAATCATAATTAAATTGCTCCTTTGTTGGACGTTCAACTTCGGGGAAGTCGTCTTGGCATGGTGCGGTAACATTGTGCCAAGGCGCATTTCTCTGCTATGATTGTACTGCATTTTTCAGTATAATTGCAGTATGAGTAAAAACGTTAAAGTTCTAACCATCCGACTCCCTGAAGTAGAAATGCTTCGGCTAGAAGCTTATTGCGCGAACAGCGGTAGAACAAAAACCGATGTGATTCGCGAACAGATTAGGAATTTAAAAGTTGAAGATAACTCGCTTTACCCCGATTGATCGCCTTGGTTGATTTACGCGCGATCGCCCGTCCCGGCGAAATTCGATTTACCGATGCTTTGCCGAAAACTCGCAGCGGAAAGATTATGCGGCGTTTGTTGCGTTCTTTGGCCGCTGGAGAAGAGGTTTCTGGGGATACTTCGACCTTGGAAGATCGGACAGTTTTGGATAAGTTGCGGGCTGATTCTTAGGGGTATTTTGTAACCGCAGATGAACGCAGATGAACACAAATGAACGCAGATGTGTTTTGATCTGCGTTCATCTGCCTTTATCTGCGGTTGTATATAATTTTAGATCGACCGCCAGCATAATTTGACCAGTTTTTACACCGGGTTTTACATACTCTAGAACAGCCATTACTCTTTCTCCTGGTAGTTGCAACGGTACATTTATTGCATTCAGCAGCAAACTCATGTACAATTAACCCAATATGTGAATCAAATCTCAAGTTTAACAGGGTGCGAAATATGGCAACTAGAATTCCGAACCTGCAAATAACTCAAGTAGTTGATGGCGATACTGTCAAAGTTGCTCTCAACGGCAAAACCGAGTCTCTGCGGCTGATTTGCGTCGATACAGAAGAAAGTTACTCTAACACTTCAAAGCCTGTAACTGCCGCAGGGAAAGCAGCTTCGGAAATGGCTAAACAATACTTCGCTACAGCAAATGGTGGGCTTGCTAAAATTGACATTGAATTTGATACAGACGATCCGGTTGAAATTGCTCTAGAAAAACACCGTGACAACTACGGGCGCCTCTTATGTTACGTACATAAAGATGGAGAAAATTACAATCTAAAACTGATTAAAGAAGGCTGGAGTCCCTACTTTATGAAATACGGGCGATCGAGATTGTATCACCGACAAATGACCGAGGCAGAATCGGCAGCCAAAGCTTACAATCTGATGATTTGGGATCCGATTACCAATGCCAAGATTCCCTCTCGCAACTATGCTAATTTGCTGCCTTGGTGGTCGATGCGAGGCTCGATTGTTGAAGAGTTTCGATTGTCGGAAGCAAGGGACGGAGCACTTTCTGTGAGATTGCACTACCCAAAAATTTTAGCAGCTTCCGAGAAAGCTAAATCTATTACTATTTTCTGCGACTTGCAGGCAGGAATTAATAAATGGATCGGCGGCAATGCCCTGATTTATGCAGGTTCAGTTTATCATAAATTAGATTTGTGGATACCCGATGCCGAAACTTATGAAATGGCTCCTTTGAAGCGGTTGATTGAAAAGCGTTATGCAGGTCAAGGACGCGGTTACGTGTATATCAGCGGCAAGGTTGAACAGTACAAAAGCAAGCCTCAAATAATTTTGAAGAATATCAAACAGTTTTCTGACTTTCCCCCAGAAAGTTGAATTAAAAATGAAGTTAATTAAGCAAATAGAGAGCAATCCTCAGAAAGCATCGCCCTCTCTTCGGCCACGATCTTCTCTTTTTCCGATATCTGCGGTATTTATTGCTGCATTGAAGGAGTATTAAAAAATCGACATCTCAAGGGATTGCTGCGTACAGTTCGATTTTCCGGAGCCGCCGTCGCACTAGGTTGAACGGGTACGGTATTAGTCTCTGAAACCACAAAAGATTTAGAAGTGTTAATAGTTTTTGAGCGATCGCCAGTAGAAGTGTTAGCACCATTCTGCTGGTTAGTGGTTGTTATATTCTTATCTCCCGTTAAATTTACATTTGATTCAACAGCCGTTTGTGCTTGACAAGGACAGGCTGTCAGAGCCGAAATTGCTGCCAAGCCCAGAGCCAAAAAATAGCCATTTGATTTAATCATGTTTTTCTAAATCCTAACTTCAGGAACTATCGAAGATATGTTAAGATATTAATTGAATTTAAAAATAATTCCTAGAGTGTTTGTGCGGATCTTTTTTTTACAAGTAATTCAGTATTTTTATCTACAAAATAAAGATTGAATGACGATATTAGTCCCAAAAATGTGAAGTTTTAGTAAAGCTCATGTGTTTGTACTTAGAAAAAAGATTAAGACATCTTCCTCGGCGTTTTAATCCGCGTCAGAAAGCGAAAACTGATTGAGGTTCAAAACTTGTATTTGTTGCAATAATTCGGGATTCCCGCAAAAAAGTTTAAGTCCTGGCGCGAGCTGACTGATAACTAATATTAATTATTTTAAAATAACCGTTATAAGTTTATAGTGAGGACTTTAGTCGTCTGACTTTTATGAGGACTGAAGTCCCCACTACAAACAAAATCAAAAAGAGAACGAAGTTCTCAAGACACCCACCGTAATCGGATCGCTATTGCGAGTGTGATCTGGTTGAAAAATCACCATTACTCCTGGAGTAACGCTGATATTATCGCTCACCTGCCAGCGGTAGAACATCTCTACATGAGTAGTCGTTCCCGGTTGGCCGCCTTTGCCCCCTAAACCCGTATCTAAAAAATCGGGAATATTGTTGCCTGTCGGTAAATTACTGCTAACAATTTTAGGAGGTTGCCCGATATAAATCCCCCCCAAATTTCCAGTGCCAAATAAATCTGGAAAATTCACAAACACCATATAATTTGTAGTTGCCACACTCCCAGATTTACCCGGAATCCGAGAATTAGTATAACCAGCCCAACCTCCCAAGGAAATACGCGAAGAAACCCGCCAATTTACAGTTGCTCCCACAGCATTCGTTTGGAGGGATGCTGATTTGCTGGTACTGGGATTAACAGCAGTTAATTGACTGTCTCCCGCCAAACCAAGCAAATTGCCGTTAGGCGAATAGTCGTTGACATAATAAACAGTAATATCTAGTGGATCGGCGAGAGTGAGAGTTAATTGCAATCCCAGTGTATTGTGTCCGCTAGGCCCGTTAGAACTGACAAAAAAGCCGGGAACCGTAGTAGAATAAACAGCTTGCAAACTCGCTCTTTTGGCAAATTGCCAGTCAATTCCCGCGCCGCCTTGACCGAGACCGATGTTCAAAATAGGGTTTCTTTGAGCGAAGGTTGAAATCGGGCCAGAAGCGGCGCTTTCAGCTCGATTCGGTCCTCGGAAACCGCTAATCATGTTAACTCCTGCTGTCCCTCCAATTACTGCTAATTTATCGCCTACCAGAAAGCGATAGTTAAGATCGCTGAGGGTAAGGGCAGAATTTTCGCCAAAATCGTAAGCAAGGTTTACGTCTTCGGTTAATTGCGGTGATGTCTTTCCTCTCTGATTTAAAAGACCGATGAATAAGTTACTGCGGGGAGTGAATTGAGCCGTTAAATATAACTGACTTAAAGCGATAGTGTTGATATTTGTGCCGGGGTCTTTCGTATCTCTTTTGCCATCTCTAGGAGCGCGATCGGCACGGTTGGGACTGCGACCTTGTATTCCCACAATTGTCAATCCTGATAGCTTGACTGTCGGCGAAAATTGATTGGCTTCTACTTCTGTTATTCGCGCTTCTAATAAGTCGGTGCGCCCTCGCAGTACGGCGATATAGGCTGCAAATTCTTCTTGCAGTTTTTGAATTTTTACCAAGTCTTCTTGCTTGACTCTGTTTTCATTGCCTGTGCCAATTAATTCTCTAATTTTATCTAAACAAGCATTGACTCCGGCTGCAAATTCATAGCGGGTTAAAGCGCGGTTGCCACGAAAGGTACTGTCGGGATATCCAGCTATACAACCGTATCTCTCTACTAAGGATTGCAGTGCTTGAAATGCCCAATCAGTGGGTTTTACATCGCTGAGTTGAGAGACAGATGTAACTTGTTCTGTGCTTTCCTCTGAGATTGGTTCACTCTGGTTTTCAATAGTTGTTGGAGATTCAAGTAAACTGGCATCGGCTGGGAGATTTTGATTGGCTGATTGAGGATTTTCGACTAATATTTTCTGGAGTGAGTCAACTGCAATTTCGGTAGGGGCTGGTTCAGCAAGAGTTGCAGGAGTAGGGGAAGACTGGGGTAAGCTGGGTGTGGATGGTGGGATAGACCGATCGACAAATTGCTGATTTTCCGGTAAGATTGTCTCCGGTGCCTCAACTGCAATTACGGAAATTGCAGTTGGGGTGCGTTGAGCCTGGTTTTCAATCACAGCGGGAGATTCGGGTAAACTTGGTTGTGCTAATGCTGGAAGGCTAAATAGTCCTTGCAATCCCCATCCGAGGATTAAGCCTGTGAGAATTTGTCGGTTTGGGCGATCGTCTTTTTGATTGAGATTTTGCATTTTCAGTTGTTATACTTGGTGCTTGTTGATTGAAGATATGTGAAAACGAGACGACCCGATCAAAAATGACGCTATGAAATTAAAGATATTAGTAGTGAACTGCGCCGGAGAAACCTGAAAATCTCTGCCGAAGTGTAGTTAATGTAGCTAACATTAAATACCTGCTACTTGTCGCCAAAAATAACTCACAATCTCGTCATATTTGGGTGTTTTAGCATTCCTAATTAGATCGATCACATTGGCATTAATCTGATTGATTTGATGGAAAATTACGATATAGTCATCAATATGCTGTTAATGTGATAACTGATACCAGTTTAAAAAATAATGTAACAGTCGTCAAGCTCCAAACCAGATAAAATAAGTTATTTCCAACTTTTGCATCTAAAATCACCTGACTTTTTGTGGCAACTGAATCGCCAGTGTGTTGATAGTTGTTTTACTATTGCGCAGGGATAGATACCCCGCCAGCCCACATCAGCAAATATTTGCAACACAAACGGAACAATCAAGACTGCTCTCGGGGATAGGGTACTGAATTTTATTTAGCGCCTCGGATTTTTCTCTAACTAAGTATTCTTACGGTTGACAAAGCAAATTAATTATGTTTTTTTTATAACGCTAAATCACTTCATACTATAATGGTATTATCAAAAATCTGTAGCTGCCCATAGCTGCGGCATCCATCCAAACTCCAGAGATTTAAAAGCTATGTGCCAATTACTGGGAATGAACTGCAATGTTCCAACAGATATTTGCTTCTCTTTTGAAGGTTTTTCTGCAAGAGGTGGTCGAACAGACATTCATCAAGACGGTTGGGGAATTGCTTTTTTTGAAGGCTTGGGATGTCGCCTGTTTATAGACTCAAAACCTGCGGTTGCTTCTCCGCTTGCTGAAGTAGTGCGTCGCTATCCCATTCACTCAACTAACGTCATTGCTCATATTCGTAAAGCTACTCAAGGGGAAATTGCTCTAGAAAACTGTCACCCTTTTATTCGGGAACTTTGGGGGCGGTATTGGGTATTTGCCCACAATGGAAATCTGGAAAACTTTAATCCTGAAAGTGCCGGGATTTACAAACCAGTCGGCAAGACTGATAGCGAAAAAGCTTTTTGTTTAATATTAGAAAAGCTGCGAGAAAGTTTTCCTCACAATAAACCTACTGTGACGGAAATTTACGTGGTTCTCAACGAAATTACTAAAAATCTTGCCGTTCAAGGAATTTTCAACTATTTACTTTCTGATGGAGAACACTTGTTTGCACACTGTTCTACTAATCTGCATTATATTGTGCGACAAGCACCTTTTGCCAGCGCGCACTCGATCGATGAAGATGTAACTGTGGATTTCCGGGAATTGACCAAAGAGGACGATCGCGTCGCGGTGATTGCCACTTTCCCGCTCACTGATAACGAAGTCTGGACGCAAATAGAACCGGGAAAATTGCTGGTATTTCAGGATGGTTTGCCTGTTATTTGAAAGCCGAATTAAAAAAAAAATTAATGAAATTAAACCTTGTTGCATATTAGCTTTCCAAGTGTATACTTTGACTTTATATGGTTCCAAAATTATTAATTCATATTCAACTAATGCTCTTTGAGGACTCTAGGAAAATCGATTTTATTTCAGACAGCAATTCGCTGAGATAGTATAGCCTGTTGATTTTTATATGAATTCTCACACAGCACCAAAGTTACATTAAGCTGTTCGACATTCAAACTGCACTATTTGTAGCTCAGACCCCATGCTGTAAGAGGTTCAAGCAATAAATTTAAATGACTAACAGCTTAAACATCTGTAACGAGGAAGGTTATGTAGGGCTTGCTGAATAAGCCTAAAAGCCTTACCTGAAAAGACTTTGACTCGCGATCGGCGCGGATAAAGTGTAAGACTATGAGCTAAAATTAGTCAAAAGCCATGCACAGCATCACTTTCGTTCATGTACCGAAAACTTGACTAGGGCCCCAAAAGCACCGTCCAACTTTGACCTTAACGATCGCGTGACAATTATCAGAGAATAATCGTTGGGTAATCATGGCAAAAATAATTCCGTGGTCAGAATTTGAAGTAGAATATGCCAAAAATTTCACCTGCTCAACGGGAGCTCCTGCCAAATCGTTTCGTATCGCCTTAGGGGCATTAATAATCAAAGAAAGATTAGGAACTAGCGATGCCGAAACAGTAGAACAAATAAGAGAAAACCCATACCTACAATACTTCCTAGGTCTGAGTGGCTATAGTAATGAAGCACCATTTGACTCATCCATGCTCGTTTATTTTCGGCAAAGAATAGGTGTCAATCTAGTCAATAAAATCAACGAAAAAATGGTCAAAGAGCAGACCGAAGTGCCAGGAGAGCTGGTTGAAAAAAAGTCATCAGAAATAAGTGAATCCAAAAATCAAGGAAAATTAATATTAGATGCAACCTGCGCGCCAGCCGACCTTAAATATCCGACCGACTTAGGACTATTAAATCAAGCAAGAGAGAATACTGAAAAAATCATAGATGCTCTACACAATCAAATTAAGTCACCTGTAAAAAAACCGAGGACATATCGAAACAGAGCCAGGAAAGAATACCTAGCCATAGCAAAATAACGAAAACCACGACGATAATCCAATACGGTTTACTTAAGGGTTGGGAGGCTTTAAAATATTAAAAATAGGAGGATTAGTTTTTATTCCAGTACCTCTGTGCTTGACTTTTTTGGATTTAAACTTTGAAACAGGTTTTTTGACAACTCTTGGG
>NZ_JAEQCF010000060.1:0-29616 GCF_020738625.1 Microcoleus sp. PH2017_09_SFU_O_A | reverse complement strand
ACCTGGAATCGAAGTCAACAGCTCGCGCTGCTGTTTTAAATGCGGATGTTGGTCAAAATGATCGCTAATCATTTTTTTGATTTCGGCTTGTTGTTCTTTAATGTATTCCAAATGAGCTTTCGTAAGTTTAGCTACGGTTTCTGTAGCTGTTTCCAAACGATTCTCTTCCTGTTGATACATCTCGGTTAAAGATTCTAGTCGTCGCAATAAAGCTTGTAAATCCTTGACTTCGAGCGGAGTTGGCTTCCAAAATGACGGTTTAATCGCCGCACAAAAACGAGCAATCAATGCTGCATCTACAGAGTCAGTTTTGGTACGTAAAAGTTCGCTTTTAGCAAACCCTTTAATCCGAGCCGGATTAACCACACTCACCGCGATCGCCTGCTTCATACAGAAACTCAGCTAGGGCATCCCCGTAAATGCTCGTGGCTTCCATGCAGGCATGAAGTTCTTCAACACCTTGTTTTCCCGGCCACTGATTTAAGCTCTCAAACCCTTCGGTATTATTCGTGAACTTTTTGGGTTTTGAGCCACGTTCTTCTTTCAGTAAAAAAACATGAAAGTCTTTTTTACTGATATCTATGCCTAAAAATGTCGGTGTCATTGTTTGCTCCAAGCTCCCTGTTTGTATGAAAGAACATGACAGGCAATTTAACTAACCTTATAAATGCAGGCTGTCCCGTGAAAACGAGCGCCTAAGATACTGTCCAGTTTTTTTGTATGCGCCTGTCATCAGTAATGGGAGCTTATCTACACAACAGACTTGTGATAGTCACTCGGGGCGGGCCAACTTCACCAATTTCTGATGTCCGATCACAACACTTTCTACTGTCATTTGTACCTATAGGCAAGAAACTTTAATGGTTTCTTTATATTTACTCGTGTTAGGATTCAGTTACAACCGTGTCTGCGGTTTGATTACAACCGTGTCTTCGGTTCTATAGCCTGCGGTCTACGGTTTGATCGCCTGACTCTTTTAAGATACAAGGGGCGGGTTCGCCAACAGCTTTAAACGAAGCAGATAGGTTAAATAAACCCGCCCCAATCCCACGAAAAATGCCTAATTGAATTGGTGCAAGATATGAGTTTAACCGCCTAAAGAAACCGGGTTTTTGGCAAAATCTGTGCGCCGCAACCCCATCTTAAAACAAAAACCCGGTTTCTCACCGCCATGCCCAATTCCTGAAAAAAATTTTTTTTAGCGCTTCGCGCCAGAGAGAAAAGAGGAAAAAGAGCAAAGGGCAAAAGAGCAAAAGAGCAAAGAAGAGTCCTCACAGGGAAGACAGGGAGGAAGGGACAGCCAAAGCTACCGCTACACGAAAACCCCTGTACCAGTACGAGTGGCCCGCAGAGGAGTAGTAGCGGTTGGCAGCACGGCAATGGACCGCATCGTCGTGCCACGAACCACCACGCAGCACCCGGTTACTATCTCCGCCAGTTGTCCACGAAGTACCATCAGATGGCGCGCCATTGTAATTACCATGCCAAGGATCAGCGCACCATTCCCAAACATTGCCCTGCATATCGTACAAACCAAAAGCATTCGGGGGAAAACTTCCCACCGGAGTAGTTTCTTGACGATAAAGTCCTTTTGGTGCAGAACCGTAGGGATTATTGCCGTCATAATTAACTAAATCTGGAGTAACAGTCTCCCCGAAGTGAAAAGCTGTTGTCGTACCTGCCCGACAAGCATATTCCCACTCAGCCTCACTCGGCAAACGATAGGTTTTTCCAGTTTTCTCAGACAACTTCTGACAAAAACTTACCGCATCATTCCAAGTTACTTGTTCCACAGGCCGTTTCCCACCTTTAAAAGACGATGGGTTATTGCCCATCACCGCTTGCCACTGTTCCTGAGTAATGGCATATTTCCCTAAATAGAATGGCTGGGCAAAAGTTACTGGATGCTGCGGGCGTTCATTATCGTTACCTTCTCCCGACGGTGAACCCATCATAAAACTACCCGCTGGAATATGCACCATTTCCAGTTTCACCCCATTACCCAAATCTTCCTCTTTTTGATAAGCCTTCCCCGACTGCTTGCTAGTTTGTTTCCCGTACTTATCCACCGTGATAATTTCAAAAATAAATGCTTTACCTTTGCTAGCTTCTTCCTCCCGACGCAAACGTTCCGCTTCTGCTTGCTGGCGTTGGCGTTCCCTTTCCTTTGCTGCTTGACGCTGGCGTTTCCCTTCCGCCTCCCGTTTTCTCTCCTCCAATACAGCCAAAGCCACATCGCGAATATGCAAAACACCCGGTAAACTCGGATTGATTTGCAACGCCCGATTAAAATCTTCGATCGCCCGTTCCAACTCTCCCAACTTCTGATAAACTAACCCGCGATAGTGGTAAACACTCGCCTCATTCGGATTCAGCCGCAATACTTGGTCAAAATCAGCAATTGCGCCCTGATACTCCACAATTTGATAGTAAGCCAAACCGCGCTGCAAATTCGCCTCAAAGCGAGAACCATCTAACTGCAAAACCTGATGAAAATCAGCAATCGCCGCCGAATATTCCCCATTTTTAGCCCGTTGCAAACCCCTTTGCCAACAACACTCAATGATGCTTAATTGTAAACTCGCCTCCAAACCTCGCGAACATTGATTTAGCTTAGTTACATAGGGTTCATCATCAACCGTCAAAGCCGCAGCCAAAACATTTAATAACTGACTTTGTTCAGGAATCGCCAAACCATGCAGCCTCAACCAATCTTGAACAGACAAATACAACTGTGCAGCAGCCCACTGCTTGTCAGCCAAAACCAATAGTGAGACAGCTAAATCCAAACGCAAATCAGCAATCAGTGCCGACTCTTCTTCAGCCAAATAATCATACAATCCCTGATAATAACCAACCGCAATTTCCGTCAGAATATTCTGTTCATCGGCGGGCATCTTTGCCAACATTTCCGGGAGTAACTGCGGTAAAAAAGGTGTTTTTCGCTCATCTGGAGGCAAAAACATCAGACAATATTCATCAACAATTAAGCCCGCGATTAAAGCATGGCAAATGCCAATAAATTCTGCTAAATCATTATAATCATTTTTGCTGTCGAGTTCATAGGGACGATTAATTTCGCTTAAATCTTCTCCATCTTCCAGGGCATCCCGTTCAATTTCCAAGATTCGTAAATTTTGCTGATGGCGTTTAACTGCTTTTTCACCAAAACGGAGATCGAAATCAGCAACAGGTTTACCAGAGTCAATATACGCTTGTCGTTTTGTTTGCCAATTGACCGCCCGTTGTTTGGCAAAATCATACAATGTCTCAACCCAAGGTAACTGATTGATTGGAGTTTTGTAGCGATACTTTGTGAAATTAATATGCCAAAAGCCAAAACGCAGATAAAACTTATCATGGGTAGCAGATGAGTCTAAAATCAGAGTAGGAATCACGCGCAAACCTGCAAATAAGTTTTCCGCCGCCGCTTCTTCCCGAAAAACATTAGTCCGCCAAGAACCGCCCATAAATTGTACTGGCCGACCATCGCTCATATACTTATCTAGGAAGTTTCGCAAATAATTGCTTAAAAACTCCTCAGATACCGGAAAATTTTGATTTCCTTTAGCAGCATCGTGAGTCAAGACTGGCGGTGACAAGAAAACTCGTAAAATCGGAGTATCTTCGGGATTGATGTTGGCAATAATGTTTTCAGCGGTAACTAGAATCGGCGAATTTTCTAAGTTTTTTTGCTTGACAATGGCGACAATTGCTGTTTCGCGATTTACCTGAGCAATTTCTCGTGCTAAAAGTGCGTCTAACTGTTTTAATTCTAATTGGATTTGACGCTGTTCGGCGATGCAGAATTTTTGCAATTCAGCGCGAAAAACTTCTAGTTGGGCGCTATGTTCGCGATTGAGTTTGCCTTCATTGGCTTGAAAATCCCGATTGAGTCGGGCTAATTTGTCTTGTAATTCGCGGTTAAGCGTGCCTTCATGGGCTTGAAATGCGATATTCATTTCGGCGAGGTATTTCTGCAAGCCTCGGTTTAAATCGCCTTGTTCTCTTGTCACATCAAGACTAGCTTGATGTTGCAAGTTTTGAACGATGGTAATTTTTTGTTGTAATTCTCGTTGTTTGTTGGCGTTATCAATGGCAGTTTCTGAATTAATTGTAGCAATAGATATGCCAGTTTCTGCTTGGCGGTCTTGCCGATATTTCTCTGGCATAAATATGGATTTGGAAGTATCTTTTATGTGATCCCAAATTCCTTTCTTTCCTGGTAATGCTTTGGTCATAATATTTCCTCCAGTGGTTAATGTTTAAAGTTGACAAGATTAAGAGAAAATTTCAAAGCTAAACTGACTAATTTGCTCAATTATGATGGTAATTCGCCCAACTTCCTGTCAAAAACTGACTCGTTGGCAGTAATTTTATCTGCCCTAACTAAAGCTGGCCCAAGTATACCAATTTAAAAAATCTTAGTTGAGTTTGTGTACTCAAGTATTGTCACGCTGGTGCGTCGCTGTAAGATTTTCTGTTTTTTTTGTATTATCAAGGGCGACACACCCTACCAATATTATTGTTGCATTGATTTTTCATACTTGGTATTACTTTGTCTCCAAGAAACCGGGTTTTTTCGGGAGTTTTTTCGTAATAACGAAGTATTTGGGAAAAAACCCGGTTTCTGGGCCTCTCGTCTACCCGACAGAAATGCGGACTAAAGTCCTCACTACGAACCGTAAAGCAAAAGTGAGATTCTCCCCAAAAACCCGGTTTCTGGGCCGTCGCGCAACCATGATTCATCAATTAAGTTTTTGCGCCGCCTCCCACTGCAAATAATAGGTGGGCTGCACCCTCTAGATTTGTATCGGCGCGTCCTATTTCTTTATGGTCTACATTATAAATGTGACCATTCTCTATTTTCCCGATAAAATTGTCCGCTGAGGAATAGTTATATTTATAGACTTCTCCATTGTCTTTGAAGTAACCGACTTCCCACCCAGATGAATTATACATTGTATGCCCTCGAACATCACCGACATCAACGGTGTGACCGTTTAGCTGATGCAGATAAATGTGGCCGTCATCCCGGATGTCTATGTGGGGGCCGTTCATGGTACGATCGCCCCCAGGAACAGTTGCATAGGATGAGTTGACCGTCCAAGGTTGTTGGTGATGGGAATCTAGGGCTGATGTTTGATGCCAGTCTTGATGTTGCGGGTGCTCAACCCATGCAGATTGGTGGAAATCTGGAATGATTTCTGGTTGGTTGACTGGGTGATTTAGATGCTGTGAGTCTAGGGCTGATATTTGATGTAAGTCTTGATGTTGGTGAGAAAAGTCTTGATGTTGGGGATAGTCTGTCCATCCAGATTGAGAGAAATCTGGTAAAATGTCTGGTTGGTTCGTGTGAACAAAATTAGGCTGTTGAGAGTAATCGAGTAAATGATTTTGTGGTAAGCTCAGGTCTAAATGTGGATCTGAATGTTGAACGGTATGCGGCGTGTCGATGCCCAAAGATTGCAGAAAATCATTGAGTTGAAATTGCGGGCTATTTTGTCCGGCATCGGGAAGATGATTATTCATGGCGAGTCACCAAAATCATAGCGATGTCTTGATTGTAGCGTAAATTTTCAAATTTATATATGACGGCTACAAAAAGTTATTTTACAGGGTAGATATAGATTTATAAAGTTAAATTAAGGAAGGTTGTCATTGGGAGAAACGAAACAATCGCCAAGACTAAGATTGCTTCGTTCCTCGCAATGACAGATATAGATATTTATTTATGTCAACAATTAAAGGCTTTTATCTAAAAATTTTAATTAGTTATAGAAGTGATTGAGACGTGTTGTTTTAACCGCAAAATTACGCCATCAACTCATCCAACGCCACACTAAAACCGGGCAACACAAGCTGAGTCTTCGCCACATCACCAGGCTTAAATAAAACTGTCGCACCTTGAGTAATTACTAACACCCAACTACTCTTCGGAAATAGCAGCCAAACTTCCAAACAACCAGACTCTAAATACTCCTGTGCTTTTGCAAAAACATCATCAGCAAAATCGTTAGGCGAAACAATCTCAGCTAGCAGCGGAAAACTCTGCGGCAAAACTGAAAACTCTCCAACTTGCGCCAACAGTTCAGGAGTAATATAAGATACATCTGGTATCCGCCCTTTTTTCAGAGTTTGACAAGTGACTTCCACATAAACCTCACCCCCTTGGGCGGTGGAGTCCATGTAAATGCCCCAATATCGTACCAATCTAGCTTGAATGCGACGAGTCTTTGCAGTCATTCCCGGTTTCCCTACTACTTCTCCATTGACAAATTCTACAGGATGTTTGACTATCACTTTACCGTCTGCCCACTCCGTCCCGTCAGGAGGATTTTGCATCCATTCTTCCAAAGTTAAATCTAACTGTTCCACACTAAAAGTTGTCATCTGACTCACCAATTTTACTGGTCATATCGATTTTATCATATCTGCCAAAACATGAAAAAATCCTTGAATATGCGGCAGCCAGCCAGTCGCAGCTTGTTGGGAGATACCGCACAACCACAGTTGACAGTTGACAGTTGACAGTTGACAGTTGACCTAGAACGAAGAGGATTGGAGTAATGAATAGTCTGATTTTAATTTCTCCCGCTCCGGCGGGCGGGCTTTCAACCAATTCTTTCTGGTAATATATTCATAACGAACAAGTCAGCCAATGGCTATTAACCGAATTCTCGCATTCGCGCGCGTCGAAATGCCTGACTTGGCAAAAGATCGATCGCACCTGACAGCAATTTCTTGCGATCGGATGTGCCCGCAAGATACACTATATCCTTTGTCAGAAAGATGAGGTACTCATGGGCATAGGTCATAGGGCATGGGGCATAGGGCATACCTGACTTTTTTGAGAACCGCTATAGGAGGCAAATTTTTGACAATTTTGTTTCAAAATACCTCCGAATTAGAGACAAATCAACTTCGGAAAAATTCTGAGATTCAACCAGTTTCACCCACCTCTAACCACCTGCGCTTGCTAAAAAATCTTCTTCCCTCTAAGCAAAGCTAAAAAATGATTTTATCCAAACTTCTCAAAGCACTTAAAATGCAAGTCAAACGAGTTGCGTGCATTTTACTTGCCTTAAATCTACTGATATTAAGCGGCTGTCAAAATATTCCCCAAAATAGCGATAAAATTAAACTCACATTGTGGCACGGCATCAATCCCCCGCCCAATCGCGACGTATTTAAAACCCTCACCGACAAATTCAACCAAACGCATCCCCACATCCAAGTAGAACAAATTTACATCGGCCAGCCCGACCAACAACTGCCAAAAATTCTTACCTCAATAGTAGGAAATGCACCGCCAGATTTGCTGTGGAATACTGCCACAATGGCCGGCAAACTAGCAGAACTCCAAGCAATTAAACCGCTAGAAAACTGGCTCGACAAATCCCCCATCAAAGGCGAAATCGATCCCTCACTTTTCGAGTCAATGGAACTCGGCGGACACACTTGGTCAATTCCCCTCGCCACCAACAATACAGGAATATTTTACCGTCCCAGCTTGTTTGCAGCAGCAGGAATTAAAAAAGTGCCGCAGAATTGGCAAGAATTAAAGCAAACAGCCCGATCGCTCACACAGGACACCAACGGAGACGGACGCACAGATCGACACGGCATAGTGCTCCCCCTAGGCAAAGGAGAATGGACAGTATTCACCTGGCTGCCGTTCATGTTCAGCGCAGGCGGCGAACTCGTGAGAGAAACATCTCAAACTCCCGTACCCCAAATAGACAACCCGGGTTCTCTCGCGGCCTTGGAATTGTGGAAGGACTTGTTAACAGAAGGTTCGGGAATACTGTCAGCACCCGAACGCGGTTACGAACTCGATAACTTCATCGCGGGTAAAGTCGCAATGCAAATCACCGGGCCGTGGACTCTAGCACAATTGCAGCAAAGCGCGATCGACTATGCAGTGATGCCTATACCCGCCCTCAAGCGCTCCGCCACTGTTGTTGGGGGTGAAAACCTATTTTTAATGAAAACCTCACCAGAACGCGAAAAAGCAGCCCTTGAATTCTTAGAATACGTTCTTGGCGAAGAATTCCAAACAGCCTGGGCCTTGGGTACAGGTTACTTACCAATTAACTTAAAATCGAGAGAGAGCCGAACTTATCAAAGTTTTGTGAAAAAAAATCCTGTTTTGGGAGTATTTTTAGAACAAATGAACTCAGCCCGATCGCGCCCAATTATCTCTGGTTACTCTCGCGTGTCAGAAAACCTTGGCCGCGCCATAGAAGCAACTCTTCTGGGCCGCAACCCCCAAGACGCTCTTAAAGAAGCTCAAGACCGTTTGACATTAACCTTAGATATTGCAGTCAAGTGAGATTGGGCATTGGGCATTGGGCATTGGGCATTGGGCATTGGGCATTGGGCATTGGTCAGTAGTCATTGGTCAGTAGTCATTGGTCATTGGTCATGTTTTGCGAACTTAATAACTCGCGAACCTTATTAGTCATTAGTCATGTTTTGCGAGCGTCCCCGCTCGCGAACGTTATTAGTCATTAGTCATTAGTCATTGGTAATTAATAAGACAAATGGCGATTACTTTACGAAATTCGACAATCGCTCTCTGGCAACAATCACAGAAAAATAGAAAATGTTTTTTTGATGTAAATTCTTTGTTTTCACTGTATTCGACGAAAGACTTGAAGGCTCGATTAACGGGAGCATCTCAGTTTTGCATTTAGATAGATAGTGAGAGCGTCCCCGCTCGCGTATCGTATAATACGCCAGCTCGCGACAGCTCGCACTATAAGAAAAAAATGCTTTTTACAAAAATGAGATGCTCCCCGATTAACGATTAACGATTAACTCGATTAATTGGTTGAAAATCTCATGAAAATCATTCCAACCTGCACTTACAATCAGAAACCGAGTTTCTTGCCCCGCACTTACCTGAAAGCTCAGATGTTGCGTGGGTGTTATCGGTTCGTTAGATATTATTGACCATGGTGCAAGATGTTAGAGTGAATAGAGTTGCGATCGCCCGACACGAACAGACACCCGCAGTCGCTCGGTCATAAATCTTTAGCGAAAACCAAAAATTAACAGACCGAATGCTTAGCCATCACAGATATATTGGCAAAAAACAGAGGCTCCCGAAATTTATGCCCAGATGCGATCGCACAGCAAAAAAAACCGAACCCTCAACGGCTCCACAAAAAATTATCTCAACAGGTTATTCCCTACCTACCACCCATGACCAAGAAGTTCACAGATGGTACCCGCCACGTGATTTATCCGTGGAATCAATCCCAAATCTAAAATCGAAAATCCTCTCTTCCCCCGAATTTATCCATGAGGTCGCCTCTAAAATCTAAAATCTAAAATCTAAAATCTAAAATCTAAAATCTAAAATCTAAAATCTAAAATCGATTGACCTACGATCGCCTAATAGAAAGATTTTTCCTACCCCGTGCCTGTCCCGTGCCACCTACTGATACCAAAACCAGCATCCACCTTTTCCCCAAACGACAATGCAGAAAAAGTTCCTTAACGCAATCAAAGGACATTCCTGGCGGTACTTCTTCGCAGTAGGGGCGATCGCCCTGATCTACTATTTGGCATCGCAATTCGCCATTGCCACCCTCACCCTGAGTTCAGAAATTTACCCCATGTGGCCAGCAGCAGGAATTGCTCAAGTCGCTCTGCTGCTGTTTGGGCGGCAACTGTGGCCGGGAATTGCGATCGGCGCCTTCCTGTTCATCATGAGCGCACCGGCGGCCAGCATCGGCACTGCTTTGATCTCAGCGGGCGCCAGAGCCTTGCAAGCGTGGACGGGAACTTATCTGCTACAGCGCATTAACTTTAGCGCCGGACTCGATCGACTCAAAGACGTTTTAGGAATAGTCGGACTAGCAGCCTTAGCATCTACCCTAATCAACTCCACCATCGGCAGCATCATCGTGTGCGTAAGTGGTTTCTCTAGCTGGAGCAATTTTGGCACGATTTGGGGTACTTGGTGGGTAGGAGACGCGATGGGAATTTTGCTCGTCGCCCCCCTGCTGCTGACGTGGCACAAATTACCCAAAAGCCCCACCCATCGCAAACAGATAGCTGAACGAGTGATTTGGCTGCTGCTGCTGCTAGCGATCGGCTGGCTCGTCTTCTGTTCCCGCACCCGCGCGGCCTACGCTCGCTATCCCCTAGAATACTTACCATTTCCCCTAGTAGTTTGGGCTGCCTTTCGATTCGGCCAGCGCTACACGGCCCTCGCCAACTTCATCCTCTGCGGCTTCGCCATCTGGGGCATCGCCCGAGGCAGCGGCCCCTTTCTCAAACACGCCAGCAGCATCCCCCAAGCACTGTTATCCCTGCAAGCCTTCATCGCCGTCATCGCCGTTACCGGCCTAGTCTTAGCCGCCACCGTCGCCGAACGCCACCAAGCAGAAGTCTCCCTGCGCGCCAGCGAAGCCAGCCTCGCCAACGCCCAGCGCATCGCCCAGCTAGGCAACTGGGACTTAGATCGCAACACGGAGCAATTGCGTTGGTCAGAAGAAATTTATCGCATCCTGGGAGAACGCCCGGGAACTTTCGATCCCAGCCTCGAAGCCTTCTTGAAATACGTGCATCCCGAAGATAGAGAATTGGTCAAAAGGTCGATCGAAGCTGCTATATTTCAGCAACAGCCTTACAGCATCGACTACAGGCTGCTACTCCCCGACGGGAGGAGCCGCACAGTCTGCGAACAAGCCGCCATCAACTCCCTCTACATCACCAGCACCGTCCAAGACATCACAGATAGAAAGCGCGCCGAAGCCGCCCTGAATTCTTCAGAAGAAAGATTTTCCAAGGCTTTTCACGCTTCTCCTGTTGGGATCGGCATCTGCACCCTCACAGACGCCCGCTTCCTCGATGCCAACGACAGCTTTTTGCGATCCTTAGGCTGGTTGCGGGAGGAATGTATCGGCCGCACCCCCACCGATTTAGGAATGTGGGTCAATTCAGAAGACGAGCGGCGGCTAGCCAACGTGTTGCGGGAAGAAAATTCGATCGGCAACCAAGAAATCAAAATTCGCACCAAAGCCGGCGAAGTGCGCGACTGGCTGATGTCAGGGGAACTCATCGACCTCGGCAGCACTCAGTGCGTTTTAATCATGACCAGCGACATCACCGAACGGTTGCGTTCCGAAGAATTCCGTCGCGCCGCATTAGCAGCCGAAACTGCCAATCGATCTAAAACCATCTTTCTCGCCAACATGAGTCACGAACTCAGAACCCCCCTCAATGCGATCATCGGCTACAGCGAGCTCCTGCAAGAAGATGCCCGAGACCTCGATGCCGAAGAGTTCATCGACGACCTTCAAAAAATTAACACTGCCGGCCAGCACTTGCTAGGGCTGATTAAAGATATTCTCGACTTCACTAAAATTGAAGCAGGTCACATCGACTTGCACATCGAAACCTTCACCATTTTAAATCTGGTGCAGGAAGTTGTCGGCACGATCGCGCCGATGGCAAACAAAAATAGCAATATCTTAGAAATACAATGCCCTGAGGATATTGGCTCGATGCAGAGCGACTTAACTAAACTCCGCCAGTCCTTGCTCAACCTCCTCAGTAATGCCTCGAAGTTTACTTCCTCGGGCGCGATTAGTTTCACCGTTACCCGCTGCGCCGAAACCCCCGCCGAGGCTGCCCAGAGACGCAAAAAACAAGGAGCCTATAGAGGACTTAACCCCTTAGAAAATAGCTCGTATTCCTGGTCTGCCTCTCAAGATTGGATTGTTTTTACAGTCAAAGATACTGGTATTGGCATGAGTTCCGAACAGTTAGTCAAAATCTTCGAGCCTTTCACCCAAGCCGATTCCTCAACTACTAAGAGGTTCGGTGGCACTGGTTTGGGGCTGACGATTACTAAGAAATTCTGCGAAATGATGGGCGGAGATATTACCGCTTCCAGCGAGTTGGAAAAAGGTTCTACTTTTACAATTCGGCTGCCAGCTATCATCAACTAAATTTTATTTTTCCCGGAAAAGTATGATCGATAAGAAATTTTGTGAGTTGTTGTTGGCTGCTGCCAATTTTATTAATGACACGCTCTCGCTCCCAAAACCCGGTTGCTTCACCTGAGTCGAGCAGTCAGTCGATTTGAGACTTGAAATTTGAGATTTACTCTACAGATGAATCTGGGAGCAGGAACAGGAGTATAAAATTTTGATCTCTCCACGACAGGAGTACCTCGGACTTTATCAGTTTTTGGTGGCTCAAAAAACCTAGTTCTGGCAGAAACCGAGGTTGTCAGCGTCAGTTCACTGTGATAATATGATACAATTTTTAAGTAGGTGGCAGACATTTAGAGCATGGGTTTGTTGACGATGTAATTTTTTTAGACTAAATATAACTTAGGGCGATTTAAAAGATTTTGGATAACGCAGATGACAGCTATGGTTCTCGATAGAACCTGTGATAGAGTTAGATTGCGTATTCTTCCAGTCACTAGATAGCTGCACATATATACTATTAATTAAAAATATATACTGTAAAAAGTTGCCTACAAAGCGCCAGAAATTATGCATCCCTACCTCCAGCGCCAACTCGAACAGCTCGGTTTAGCCGGCGAGTCTCCCCCTCCCACAGCCGAGCAGTGGCAGCTATTCTTAGAGCAGGTAAGTTGTAGCTACGACGGCGATCCCAGTCAGGAGCAACCCTTGGCACTAAAGGATTTTGCCTCTTCGCCCCCATCCCCTCAAGACTCTCCAACCGCTTCAGAATTCGATCGACTGCGATCGACCGTCAACAGTTTGGGGGTGGGATTGTGCATCCTTGACGGCAAGGGGTTGGTCATCTCGGTGAATCCAGCAGCCGAACGCTTGTTGGGCTGGCGAGAGTCGGAACTTGCAGGCATTTCGCTGCTAAATCGCATTGCCCCCCAGCAAAAGCAAGGCAAAAAATCCCCCGTTTTGAAGGCTCGGAAACAAAAAAACCACAAAAATGAAGATGGGGCGATCGCACATACACTATCTTTACAAGAGGCGATCGCCAACCGTCAACCTTGTAGCAATTGGGACTATGAGTTTCTATGTAGCGACGGGAAAATTTTACCAGTTTCCTATTTTTTCAATCCTGTAATTGAGGGTGGCGAAATATCAGTCTTGGTATTTTTTGAGCAGGGAGAACACCAGCAGCTCTCGATGCTGCAAGCCGTTTTGGACTCAACAGATGCGGGAATTATCGCGGTTGACACCAAAGGCAATGTATGCAATTACAATCAGAAATTTGTCGAGATGTGGGGTTTGTCTCACGCAGCAGGAAACTTGAGCCGATCGCCCGCAGGCAATAGTGAAAAAAACATCGCCACAGAATTCCCCTTCGCTAGGGAACAATTAAAAGACCCCCAAAGATTTCTCGAACGCGCGATGCAAGTGTCGGCCCAACCAGATGCGAAAATCAGCGACTTATTAGAATTTAAAGACGGAAGAGTTATCGAATTAAATTCACTGCCATCAAAAGTTGGAGCAAACACAGTTGGCAGAATATGGAGCTTTCGAGACGTTACCGATCGCCAAAAAATAGCACAATCTTTGCAGGAACGAGTAGAATTTGAGGCATTGATTGCTACTTTGTCAACCTATGCGATCGCTGTGCCCGGAGCGGACATAGATGAAGGGTTCGATCGCACTCTCCAAGCAATCGCCCAGTTCAGCCACTGCGACCGCAGTTACATATACTTGTTATCGGCAGACAAAACTCGCGCTCACAAAACCTACGAATGGTGCGCCGAGGGTGTTCCGACCCAAATTAAAGACCGCGCCCCCCAACAAATAGACATCGCCCAAATCCCTTGGATTGCAGAAAAGCTCGATCGCGCCGAATGCCTGCACATCAGAGAAATCCGCGAACTCCCGCCCCCAAATCAAGCCGAAATAGCTTGGTTGACAGGCAAAAACTTAGCAACATTCCTGACAAACTCCTCCTCGGAAACAGCAACCGCTTCCGCAGGTACGATCGCACATTCGGGCAAAACCAAATTAAACAAACCTCAAAAAAATCTGCGATCGCTAATCGTGATTCCCCTAATTTGCAGTGAAAACCTACTAGGATTTCTCGGATGCGACAGTTACAAACCTGCTGCGAGTCGATCGACCGAAATATCAACTCATCTAAAAATGGTAGGAGAAATGCTCGCCAATGTCCTAGAACGCCAACGCGCAGAAACAGCTTTGAGAGCAGCCGAAACCAAATACCGCAGCATCTTTGAAAACGCAGCCGAAGGCATCTTCCAGACAACCCCAGACGGACGTTACCTCACCGCCAACCCAGCACTAGCCGGGATTTACGGCTACGAAACAGTCGCCCAAATGGTCGGCGAACTAGCAAACATCAGCAGCCAACTTTACGTTGACTCCAACCGGCGCGCTGAGTTTATAGCCCAATTGGCCGCGCGCCACCAAGTATCAAAATTTGAATCCCAAATATACCGCCGGGACGGCAGCACGATCTGGATTTCCGAAAACGCCCGCAGCGTCTGCGACGAAAGCGGCAGCATTTTGTACTTTGAAGGCACTGTCACCGACATCACCCATCGCAAACTTGCAGAATCCGCCATGCAGTCGGCCCTAGAAGCAGCAGAATCCGCCAACAGGGCAAAAAGTACATTTCTCGCCAACATGAGCCACGAACTGCGGACGCCCCTGAATGCCATCATCGGCTACAGCGAAATGCTCCAAGAAGAAGCCGAAGACTCCGGCGATGAAACCTTCGTCCCAGACCTCGAAAAAATTCGCGGCGCAGGCAAACACCTGTTATCGATGATCGATGACATCCTAGATATCTCTAAAATTGAAGCAGGTCGAATGGATCTCTACTTAGAAAACTTCGACATTCATGCCTTGATTGAAAGTGCTGTGGAGACAGCGAAGCCGCTAGTGGAAAAAAACGGCAACACGGTAGAAGTCTACTGTCCAGAAAATCTCGATACGATGCACGCCGATATGACCAAAGTCCGGCAAGTGCTGCTGAACCTACTCAGCAACGCTGCGAAGTTCACCAAAAACGGGAAAATTGCGATCGGAGTTGAAAGAATTACCAATGAACAATTAAGAATGAAAAATCAAGAGGAATCTGCCCAAATTTTAATTTCTAACTCAGAATTTTTAAGTTTTCGCGTCACCGACACCGGCATCGGCATGACAAAAGATCAATTGCAGCGAGTTTTCCAACCTTTTACCCAAGCTGACGCCTCAACTACCAAGCAGTATGGCGGCACCGGTTTGGGACTAGCTATCAGCCAGCGCTTCTGCCAGATGATGGGCGGCAGCATTGAAGCAAGCAGCACGTTGGGCATAGGCACTACTTTCACCGTACTCTTGCCCAGCGCCATCAAAGAACCGGAAATCCCCAACAAAGTCGGCGACAGCACTAGGACTGCGGACGCACCTGCTGTCGGCACGGTGCTGGTAGTTGACGATGACCCCATCTCCCAGGATTTGATCGAGCGCGCCCTCGCTCGCCAAGGACTGCACATAGAAGTCGCAGGTAACGGCGAGGAAGCCCTCAGGCTCGCGAAGCAACTGCGGCCAGACGCCATTACCCTGGACGTGATCATGCCCGGAATGGACGGCTGGGCGGTGCTGTCGGCCCTCAAGGCAGATCCTGACCTTGCCGAGATTCCCGTAATCCTGCTATCCTTTGTTGGCAACAAAAGCCTCGGCTTTGCATTGGGCGCTTCGGACTACCTCACCAAACCAGTGGACGGCAAACGGCTGGTTGCTTTGTTGAACAAGTACCGACGCGACCAAGAAGGCGTTGCGGCTCACAGTTTGCCCTGTCAGATATTAGTTGTGGAAGATGACGATGCCACCCGCAAAATACTGCGGCGGATATTAGAAAAACAAGGCTGGGCTGTGGCGGAAGCTGACAGCGGACGCACTGCTCTCGAACAGCTAGAAGTCGATCGCCCGCAATTGATTTTGCTGGATTTGATGCTGCCAGAAATGGATGGTTTTGAGTTGATCGCCGAACTTCGCAAGTCGCATTCAGAAGATCCTATACCGATCGTCGTAATTACCGCCAAAGACCTGACGACCGCAGAAAGTCAGCAACTCAACGGCTATGTCGATCGGGTTCTGCAAAAGGGAGTCTACAGTTGCGATACTTTGCTGCGCGATGTTCGTTCTATAGTGAATGACAGGCTCGATCGCAGGTATGACTCGAAAGGCAAGGAGAACACCAATGGCTAAAATCCTGTTGGTCGAAGATAACGAAATGAACAGGGATATGCTGTCGAGGCGTCTGGCCCGCAAGGGACATGAGGTCTTTATTGCTGTGGACGGTGCTGAGGGAGTGTCGATGGCCCTCGACAAAGTACCGGATTTAATTCTGATGGATATGAGTCTACCAGTGCTCGACGGCTGGCAAGCAACCCAGCAAATTAAGGCAGCTCCTCAAACTAAAACGATCCCGGTGATTGCGCTAACGGCTCACGCAATGGCGGGCGATCGTGAAAAGTGTATCGCAGCCGGCTGCGACGACTACGACACCAAACCCGTGGAGTTTCCCCGACTTCTGGGTAAGATTGAATTGCTTCTGAAAGAGGCCATGACTTGAGAGTCCCCGCCGTAACACCGATCGGGATTCTTAAGACATTAAAGCCTCAGTAGACTTTGAGTCGGACTTAAGTACCAAATAGTTTGCTAAACTTATCCACAGTTAATTACCTAGACGAGGTTTAACCATGTTTGCCGTCAAACGAGCGCTCAAATTGAATAATAGGGAAGCGACCTTGATGGCGAAACACGCAGGATTTCGGCGCGTGGTATTTAACATGGGGTTAAGTTTGCGGACTCAAATGTACAGTGAGGGGAAACTTACAGACTCAAAGGTGATTAACGAAATTAAAAAAGTTTTCACTAATTACGTCAAAAAGCACCCTGAATTCGCTTGGATGAACCAATTGTCTAGCCGAGTTTACCAAAACGCTTTGATTGACTTGAAAGATGCTTTTAGCCGATATCGTTCTGGTTCTTCAGGTCATCCAAAATTCGCCAGTCGTCGAGACGGTCAATCTTTTACGGTTGATTCATCTAACGGCAAAGTTTTGTTAAACGCTGGCAACACTATTAAGATTCCTACTCTGGGAACTTTTCGGCTTTACGAAGCCCTAGATTGTAGTTTTATTTCTCAAACTTTCACGATTTCAAAAGAAGGGAATCGCTGGTTTGTTTCTATCTGCGTTGATGCAGAGCGTCTCCCGGTTCAGCAGTCTGAAAGTTCTGTGGGAATCGATGTTGGTATCAAGTCATTTGCCACTCTGTCAAAAGGGCAGTTTTTTGATGCACCGAAGCCGTTAATAGCCCGTGCGAAAACAAAGCTTGCTACTTTACAGCGCCAAGCATCAAAGCAGGTAAAAGGCTCTCGAAATCAGCGTAAAACTTACAATAAGATTAGCCAGATTCATGCAAAGATAGCTCGTATTCGCCTAGATTTCCTTCACAAGTTAACAACTTATTTAGCTAAAACTTTTAAGTTAATTAAGATTGAAAATTTGAACGTCAAAGGAATGATGGCAAATCACAAGTTAGCGGGAGCAATATCTGACCTTGGTTTTTATGAGTTTAAACGTCAACTCGACTATAAATGTCAAATGTATGGAGCTAACTTGGTATTGGTAGACCAGTGGTTTCCTAGTACCAAAACTTGCTCAAATTGCGGCACAAAAAAAGATATGCCACTAAGCATACGGACTTTTGACTGTCCTGTTTGTGGCAGATATTTGGATCGCGATTGGAACGCCAGCATTAACATTTTAAATTGGGAACCCTCGGCTTGAGGGGGATAGCCTACTTATCTTGGGATAGCCGACTACCCAACAGCGTAGGAAGTAAACTCGTAATTGTATCTAAAGATGGCTTTAGATAGGTTTAGGTAAGTTTTATGAAGCAGGCAAGCAATGGCTAAAATCCTGTTGGTAGAAGATAACGAAATGAACAGGGATATGCTGTCGAGGCGCCTCGCCCGCAAAGGGTATGAGGTGTCGATTGCTGTTGATGGCGCGGAGGGGGTATCGATGGCGAAGACAAAAGTACCGGATTTGATTTTGATGGATATGAGCCTGCCGGTGCTCGACGGATGGCGAGCAACCCAGCAAATTAAAGCGGATCCCGAAACTAAAATGATTCCGGTGATTGCGCTGACGGCTAACGCTATGGCGGGCGATCGTGAAAAGTGTTTGGCGGCAGGCTGCGACGATTACGACACCAAACCTGTGGAATTTCCGCGACTTTTGAGTAAAATCGAAATGCTTCTGAAAGAGGCCATGCAATGAAAACTGACGACGGCAGCGTCCTGGTTGTTGACGATAATGAGGTAAACCGCGATTTGCTGGCCCGCCGACTTCAGCGTCAAGGCCACGCGGTGACTGTTGCTGAAGATGGTCTCCAAGCTATGGCACTGATGCGTAGTGAGCCTTTTGATTTGGTACTCCTGGACATTATGATGCCACAAATGAACGGCTATCAAGTTCTGGAACATCTGAAAGCAGACGAGCAGTTGCGCCACATCCCAGTGATTATGATTTCGGCGGTGGACGATATCGACAGTATTGTCCGCTGTATTGAATTAGGGGCGGAGGATTATCTTTCTAAACCGTTCAATCCCGTATTGCTCAAGGCTCGGATTAGTGCGTGTCTGGAAAAGAAGCGGCTGCGGGATAAGGAACAAACTTATCTGCGGGAGTTGGCCGAGGAAAAGGAAAAGTCCGAGCGTTTGCTACTGAATATTTTGCCAGGCCCGATCGCCCAACGCCTCAAAGAAGGAGAAAATACGATCGCCGACAGTTTCGCGGAAGTTACTGTCATGTTTGCCGATTTGGTTGGTTTTACCAAGCTTTCGGCTCATTTGTCGCCAGCGGAGTTGGTGGAATTGCTCAACGAGATTTTTTCAGCTTTTGACGAGTTGGCCGATCGCTACGGACTTGAGAAAATTAAGACGATCGGCGATGCTTATATGGTGGTTGGCGGTTTGCCAAAAGTAAGCGACAACCACGCCGAGAGCATTGCAGAAATGGCGATCGACATTCTAGGAGCAATGGCTCAAATCCGCACCAAGGGAGGACAGCCGCTCAGCATCCGCATCGGCATCCACACGGGCCCCGTAGAAGCCGGAGTCATCGGCACTAAAAAATTTACTTACGATTTGTGGGGAGACACAGTAAATACAGCTTCCCGCATGGAATCTCAAGGCATTCCCGGCGGCATTCAGGTGACAGTTGCTACCTACGAGCGCCTGCGGAATAAATATGTTTTTGAGGAGCGCGGCGTGATTTCGGTGAAAGGAAAAGGCGATATGATGACTTATCTGCTTGTGGCCCGAAAAGGTGCATAATTGACAGTTGTCAGTTGGCAGTTGGCAGTTAACTATTACCAATTACCAATTACCAATTACCAATTACCAATTACCAATTACCAATTACCAATTACCAATTACCCAATTACTAAATTGAAAAATGAACGTAAATTCTAACCTTTTAATGTATGCCCAATGGGCAGGAATTCTAACAGTAGCCTTGTTTGTTTTAACCATCGTAGCATTTATCTTGAAATGGGGTTTTCGCTTCCGATTGGTAGGAGTGAGCAGCTTTATGGCCGTCATTGCTGCGAGTATATTCGGTCTCGGTTTAGGACTGTTTTCGCGCACAGAAATTCCCGGTGCAGTGCGCTATTCTTTAGTTTACGATACTGGCGGCGCCCAAACTGTAGTTACCGTGCCACCTTCAATTACTGAATCCGAGTTAGAAGCAACAATGCAGCAAGTGGCTGCTGATTTGTACTCTCCAGGGCGATCGGGAAGCGGAAGAGATTACATGACAATCCGCGTTCGGACGGTGGTACATCCTGAGCCTGGTCTGTCACAGCCGCTGTTTTTGGGTGAGGTGAGGCGATCGCTCGCGACGAGATATGATGACAAAATGGCGATCGACATCTACCCCGAAAAAGTCGCTATTCTGAAAAAGTATCAAGCCTAAAAATCAATTATTCGGCGAGTGAAACCGCTTCTACAAAAACAAAGTCCGCCTGCGCGGACTAAGATTCAGTTCAGAAACCGGGTTTTTAGGAAAAGACTTTATTGTAGCCGATAGATTCTATAAAAACCCGGTTTCTTTGGTCGAAGTGGGTAACTCCCGATCGCATACTAGATGGTTATCAAAAAAGGATATAATTATGACTCAAGATTCCGAAAAATTACTAACAAACCTCTTCAATGCTTGCAATCCATACGAGCCTTTATCGGCAGGCGATCCGCGATATGTTAACTGTGGGGAAGTCTGAGGAGATGACAATATTACCGTAGACTTAGGTCTCAATATTCAGCGTTCCCAAGAGATGACTTGTCAGTTGTATGCCGGACATTTTGGTGCAGGAAAATCAACCGAATTACGAAGACTAGAACAGTATTTGCAAGAACAAGGTTATTTTGTAGTTTATTTCGCCGCTGAGGAACAAGATATCAATACCGAAGATACGGAATATACAGATATTTTGCTGGCTTGTACCAGACATTTATTAGAAGCAATTAGACTTCTTGCAAAAATACTTAGGACGGGCTAGAAGCCCATCCCACAATTTTTTTTTCTTGTGGGATGGGCTTCTAGCCCGTCCCAAAATTTGATTAAAAGGACTTTTGCAAGAGGTCTATTAAAGATGCGGACTCAAAACCTTTACTCGATTGGATGAAAAACCGCTGGAACGATTTAAAAGATTTAGCCTTGACAGAAGTATCTTTTGAAACATTGAGCTTAGAAATGCAAATTGCTCAGTTTGCCAAACTGACGGCGAATGTGAGAACCGAACCTAGTCTGCGCCAAAAAATTAGAGAAAAAGTTAATCCTCACACTACCACGCTGATTGAGGCGCTGAATCAGTTTATTCGGAATGCTAAAAAAAGGTTGCCCGACAAATATTCGCAATTGGCAATAATTGCCGATAATTTAGATAAGATCGTGCAGTTTTATAAAGGCGGAGGAGAACGCAGCAATCTCGACGAAATTTTTTTAGACCGCAGCGAACAACTCAAAGCTTTAGATTGTCACATCGTTTACACCATACCAATTTCGATGGTGCATTCCAATCGCGCTGCTGATTTGAGTAATAACTATAATAATGCTCCACAAGTGCTGCCGATGATTATGATAAACAATCCCAGCGGTGAAGTTAATCAAGCGGGACTTGCTAAAATGAAACAGGTGATTGAGAAACGGGTGAAACAAGTCGAGCCCAGCTTATCTCTAGAATTGGAAACACAATGGTTTGACAACAGAGAAACACTAGAAAAGCTGTGTTTGATGAGTGGGGGACACGTCAGGAATTTGCTCTCGATGTTGCAAGAAGCTATAAATCGCACTCAAGATTTGCCAATTACTGCAAAAGCAGCGCAAAGGGCAATTACGAACTTGCGGAATATTTATAGAAGAACCGTTAATAAAGAAGAATGGTCAATTTTAGCGAAAGTATCTGTCTCTCACCGGATACTTAATGACAAACAGCACCGCGATTTGCTATTTAACCGCTGTATTTTGGAATATCGATACTATGATGAAGAAGAAGAAATGCAGAATTGGTATAACGTTCACCCGCTAATTAAAGGCATTCTGGAATTTAAGGAAGCAGTTGCACAACTTGAGCCATGACATCGGAAATCATTGATTGGGACGAAGATTTGCCACCAGCAACACCGGAGGAAGAATATGAATCTCTGGTACGCACTCTCAGACGGACAAATGGTTTCCGGTTGTTGTTTGTGGAGTGTGTGCCGTCGGAGGGGAAACGATTGATTGCGAAAGTTCAAACAGATTTCCCTCGGAAAAAGGTTGAGGTGTTGCCGCTGAATGAGTCGGTTTATAATTTTTATAATTTAATTGAAGAGTTGCCAAAGCGAGATGAAATTAATATTTTGTTTGTGACAGGCTTAGAATATTCGTTTGATGAATACGAACGAGAAAAAAGGGCGATCGGATGGGAAAGCAAGGATATTTATTCTTACAGTTGGCGGGGAGTGCCACCTGTTTTAATGAATATTAACCAGCAGCGAGAGCGTTTTCTAGATAATTTTAAAATTTGTTTTGTTTTTCTTTTGCCTAAGTTCGGTATTGAATATTTTATTCATCGCGCGCCGGACTTTTTTGATTGGCGATCGAGTTTATTTAAGTTGTCGATGGATAAGGAAAGCTTGCAAGCCGAATCAATGCAGGCTTGTTCGGAAAGATGGCAGTTAGAACAATATCTAGCTTTGACTCCCGAAGCGCGGAAACGGGAATTGGTGAGGCTTCAAGGTTTAATTGATGAGGATGGGCAAACATCAGAACAAAAAGCTGAATTGTTTTTTGAACAAGCTTTATTGTATCGCTCGGCTGAAGATTATGCAAAGGCGATCGCCTCCTACGACAAAGCCTTAGAATTCAAACCAGATAAACACGAAGCCTGGATCAATCGGGGCAGTGCACTGGATGATTTAGGCAGGCTAGAAGATGCGATCGCCTCCTACGACAAAGCCTTAGAATTCAAACCAGATAAACACGATGCCTGGAACAATCGGGGCATTGCACTGCGTAATTTAGGCAGGCTAGAAGATGCGATCGCCTCCTACGACAAAGCCTTAGAATTCAAACCAGATGACACATCTGCATTTTATAATAAAGCTTGCTGCTATGCGTTGCACAGTCAGATTGACCAAGCTATTCAGAATTTGCAGCAAGCTATCAATCTGAATCCTGATGAATGGCGAGAAATGGCAAAAACTGACTCGGATTTTGACAGTATGCGATCTGATGTTCGGTTTCAAGCCTTGATTCAAGGATAGGGATTAGCCGTTGGGTGGGGGCGGGTTTATGAGATTGTTAGTTATTGGCAGAAATTGTTGGTGAACCCGCCCCTACAGCATCACAAACACTTTATGATAGATTAATAGCGAGGTAAAAGATGACTCAACTAAATGTAACTGTAACTAATGACAGATTTCCCGAACTCATCGCCCGCGTTGAGGATACTGGAGAACGAATTGTCATAGAACAGGAAGGAAGGGCGATCGCTGCTATTATTACTTATGCCGATCTGAAGCGGCTAGAAGCATTAGAAGCCGCCCTGATTGACAAAGCAAAACTACAAGAATATGAATGGCTAAAAGCTGCGATCGCAAATCCAGCCTTTGATTCTCTGAGAGACTCAGCGGAAGATATCTACACTTTAGCTGATGGCTTGCCATTCCACGACTCAGAATGGATTAAAACAGCGATCGATCCTAATTTTGGTTCGATTCTCGACCCCCAAGAAGACATTTATACTATAGCTGACGGTAAACCATATCTAGCTTAAATATCTCCCTTATTTCTTAGTCCGCGTAGGCGGACTTGGTTTGTATAGACGCGGTTTCAACCGCCGGGTCATCTGCCGTGTCCTGATTTCGGGTTATATTAACTCCGATGCAACGGAATTGATATAACGAATAAATACTCAGAAACCTGGTTTGTTTGCAAAATCGGGTTTCTGCCGATCGCCATTACTTACTCTGTCAACCTAATTCTGTCATCTTCATCGCCCTTTCCCCTCTTCTACGCAATTCCCGAAAAATTTTAGTAAAAATCCATACATCCAAATCAACACCGAAGACAAAATTACTTAGAATTCAACGATAAAAAATTGCAAAAGTTCTCCAATTTAGGTAAGATTGTCAACAATAACAAAATTAAGGTACAATCGCCACCATTAGATGGCAGATGGCGAAAAACATCGCATATAAAAGAAAAAACGACAATTTTACATACTGAGGTGAAAACCCTTGCAAAAGTTAGCTAACAGAGAAAAAGCGATCGAATCTGGAGAACAATCCATATCACCCAACGCCCAAAACGCTCAAACGTTCTACGATCGCGGAAACGCCCTAGAATCAATGGGACGCTTGTCCGCAGCGCTCGAATCTTGGTCTAAGGCGATCGAACTCGAACCAAAATTTCACGAAGCTTGGTACAACAAAGGCGTAGCCTTCAGAAAGTTGGGACAGCTACCCGAAGCAATCTCCGCTTACAACAAATCTTTAAAAATTCAACCAAAAAATGCAGAAGCGTGGTACAATCGCGCGAACGTGTTGCGGAAGCTAAACAGACTCTCAGAAGCGATCGCTTCCTACGAACAGGCGATCGAACTCAAGCCAGACTATCACGAAGCTTGGACGAACCGCGGCAACACCCTCGTCAACTTAGAAAAATTCTCAGAAGCCCTCGCATCCTATGACAAGGCGATCGCCATTCAAGCAGACTACTCGGAAGCTTGGTACAACAAGGCATTTGCGCTGAAACACTCCGGGCAAAATGCAGCCGCGATCGCTTCCTACGACAAAGCGATCGAACTAAAACCAGACTTGCATCAAGCTTGGTACAACCGCGGCTTAGCCCTAGCCGAGGAAAAACTCTACGCCGAAGCCGTTGCTTCCTACGACAAAACTCTGCAACTGCGCCCGAATTCCCCGGAAGTCTGGAACAAACGCGGCACGGCGATCGCCCAAATGGGACAATTTGAAAACGCGATCGCATCCTGGGACAAAGCGATCGAACTCAAGCCAGATGACAGCGAAACCTGGTACAACCGCGGCTTAGCTTTAGTAAACTTAAAACGCTTTCAAGAAGCAATCGCTTCCTGGGACAAAACCTTAGAGTTGCAGCCCAACAACATCGAAGCCTGGTACAACCGCGCTGTCGCCCTCAAAAAAATCGAACGCTTTACCGAAGCGATCGCTTCCTACGATCGCATTATCGCCATTACACCCGACGATCCAAATCTTTACTATCAAAAAGCCTGCGTCTACGCCCTAGAAAAAGCAGCAGGCGATCGCAAAAACAGCCCCAAAGCTGTAGAAACCAGCATTCAGAAAGCGATCCAAAACTTATCAAAGGCGATCGAACTAAATCCGGAAAAATACAGGAAACTATGCCAGAATGACTCTAAATTGCGTACAATACGGGAACAGGTGCGGTTTTTAGCTTGATTTCAGGGTAGCAAATGATTGATGGATACCGATGCCGCACTGCAACCTTTGTAGGCAAAACAGCACCACAAACCCCAATCATGCAAACCCTAGACAAAACTCAAGCAAAATTCGCTCAACTCGCAGCGCATCTCAGCGAAGTTACCGACATCGAATCAGCCTCGTCACTGTTGCATTGGGATCAGGCGACTTATATGCCCGCCAAAGGTGCAACTGCGAGAGGCCGTCAGTTGGCAACTCTCAAACAAATATCCCACGAAAAATTTACCGATCCCAAAATAGGTGAACTCCTAGAAGACTTGCGTTTCTACGAACAAACCCTCCCCTATGACTCTACCTCAGCTAGCCTGATCCGCATCGCCCGCAGAGATTACGATCGTGCCGCCAGAGTCCCCGCCACCTTCATGTCCGCACTCTGCCGCCACCAAGCCGACTGCTACGAAGTTTGGGCAACAGCCAAAGCAGCCAACAACTTCGCAGCCGTCGAGCCATATCTCGAAAAAACCTTAGAATTAAGCAGGCAGTACGCCGACTTTTTCCCCGGATACGAACACATTGCCGATCCTTTGATCGATCGCAGCGACTACGGCATGAAAGTATCCCTGCTGCGCCCGCTGTTCGCCCAACTGCGTCAAGAATTAGTACCCATAGTCGAAGCCATCACCTCACAACCTCCCGCTGACGACTCCTGCTTGCACCAAAACTTCTCCGAAGCTCAACAGCTAGAATTCACCCGCACAGTCGTACAACTCATGGGGTATGACTTCCAGCGCGGACGGCAGGACACCACCCTGCACCCCTTCATGACCAACTTCTCCATAGACGACGTACGCATCACCACCCGCGTCTACAAAGATCACCTCGATCAAGCCCTCTTCAGCAGCATCCACGAAGCCGGACACGGCCTCTACGAACTCGGCAATTCCCCCGAATTTGAAGGTACGCTACTCGCAGGTGGCATTTCCTCCGGCGTGCACGAAAGCCAGTCGCGGCTTTGGGAAAATCTAGTCGGGCGCAGCCGCGGTTTTTGGCAGTATTTTTACCCGCAATTGCAAAGCCTATTTCCGCAACAGTTGGGCGCAGTATCCCCAGACGCATTTTACCGCGCCATTAACAAGGTCTCGCGATCGCTCGTCCGCACCGATGCTGACGAAGTAACCTACAACCTCCACGTCGCCATCCGCTTTGACCTAGAATTGGCAATGGTAGAAGGCAAATTAGCAGTGCGAGACCTCCCCGAAGCCTGGAAGGATCGCTATAAAACAGACCTCGGCGTTGTCCCCGCTACCGACAGCGACGGTGCGATGCAGGATGTTCACTGGTATGTTGGGACGATCGGCGGAATGTTTCAAGGTTACACCCTCGGCAACTTGATGAGCGCTCAATTCTACGAAACCGCACTCAAAAACCATCCCGAAATTCCCGCACAACTAGAACAGGGAAACTTTAGCGTACTCCACGACTGGCTCAAACAAAACATCTACGACCACGGCCGCAAATACACTGCCGTCGAATTGATCGATCGCGTCACCGGTTCACCTTTAACTATCGATCCGTTTGTGCGCTACATTCGCCACAAATACGGCGAATTTTATGTCATTTGAGGGAGAGCAATTGCCTATTGCAGACTTTAAAATGAGATTAAAAAAAGTAGGCGCCTAAAAAAAGGGTGGTACTAATACAGTATCGCCCTTTTTTAGAGCGAAAATCAAAAATCTCAAATAAGGGAGTATCTATGTCTGAACTCTTTGAGGCTGTTATTTGCAGCGACGAAAAAACCGACTTGCGGCAATTTGCCAGCGATTTGCGGGCTTTGGGAAACAAATATTTACTGCGAAACGATATAGTTAGCGCTTTTGCCGCCTACTGCACCAAATACGAAAAGTCCCAACAGTTTCATCAATCCTCTCATTTGAGCAAACTGATTTACTACGTTCAGGAAATTATTCTCGAACCAGGCAGTCTTTGCGTCCTGCTGCGGCCCAAAATTGCGACAATGGAAATAGTGCGAGTTGGAGATGACTTGACACTGGAGCCGATGACAGTGCAAGAATTGCTCGACGTGCGCGATCGCTTCGTCAACCACTTTCACCCCCAAGAAGGCGACATCCTCGAACTAGATTTCGGCCCTTTTTACGACTATTCCCCCTCCATACGCGACCCCAAGAACATCGGCAAAGGAGTGCAATTCCTCAACCGCTACCTCTCCAGCAAACTGTTTCAAGACTCCAAACAGTGGCAGGAAACTCTATTTGATTTCTTGCGTATTCACCGCTACAACGGCGTACAATTACTAATTAACGATCGCATAAAATCTCAAGAACAACTTTCAGAACAAGTCAAAAAAGCCCTCACCTTTGTCAGCGAACTTGCTGAAGATGAACCCTACGAGAGATTTAAATTCGTCCTGCAAATGATGGGTTTGGATGCAGGTTGGGGAAATACCGCAGCCCGCGTGCAGGAAACTCTAGGAATTCTCGACGAATTAATTGATTCCCCCGATCCCCAAACCCTAGAAGCATTTATTTCTCGGATTCCGATGATTTTCAAAATCGTCCTAGTTTCTCCTCACGGCTGGTTCGGTCAAGAAGGAGTGTTGGGGCGTCCGGATACGGGCGGTCAAGTAGTTTACGTGCTCGATCAAGCGAAGAATTTAGAGAGACAACTGCAAG
Source organism: Microcoleus sp. PH2017_09_SFU_O_A (assembly GCF_020738625.1). Classification (NCBI taxonomy): domain Bacteria; kingdom Bacillati; phylum Cyanobacteriota; class Cyanophyceae; order Oscillatoriales; family Microcoleaceae; genus Microcoleus; species Microcoleus sp. PH2017_09_SFU_O_A. The sequence goes on along the minus strand of NZ_JAEQCF010000060.1, from coordinate 1,960 downwards.
AAGACATTCATCTTGCCGGTCTCGATAGTTTAGGTGTAAAACCAAAAGTAATTATTCTCACCAGGTTAATTCCAAACAGTGATGGCACGCGCTGCAACGAACGTTTGGAAAAAGTTTACGGCACCGAAAATGCTTGGATTCTGAGGGTTCCCTTCCGCGACTTCAATCCCAAATTGACTCAAAATTGGATTTCTCGGTTCGAGATTTGGCCTTATTTGGAAACTTACGCGATCGATGCGGAAAAAGAACTGCTGGCTGAGTTTCAGGGCAAGCCAGATTTAATAATTGGTAACTATTCTGACGGAAATTTGGTGGCATTTTTGCTGTCTCGCAAACTCAAAGTTACTCAGTGCAATATTGCCCACGCCCTGGAAAAATCTAAATATTTGTTCAGCAATCTCTACTGGCAAGAATCTGAGGATAAATACCATTTTGCGCTGCAATTTACTGCGGATATCATTGCCATGAATGCGGCTAATTGTATTGTCAGCAGCACCTATCAAGAGATTGTCGGCAAACCGGATAGTGTCGGGCAGTACGAATCTTACAATTGTTTTACCATGCCGGATTTGTACCACGTCGTCAACGGGATTGAGCTGTTCAGCCCAAAATTCAATGTCGTGCCGCCGGGAGTGAACGAAAGCGTGTATTTCCCCTACACGCGCAACGAAGATAGGGTGCAGGGCGATCGCGATCGGCTCAACGAACTGCTGTTTACCCTCGAAGACCCGGAACAGGTGTTCGGAACACTCGACGACCCGCAAAAGCGCCCTCTGTTTTCGATGGCCCGGCTCGATCGCATTAAAAACCTGACAGGCTTAGCAGAATTGTTTGGCAAAAGCGAGGAATTGCAAGCAAAATGCAACTTAATTTTAGTAGCCGGCAAGCTGAGAGTCGAAGAAACCGAAGACTACGAAGAAGCCGAAGAAATTAAAAAACTTTACGCAATTATCGAGCAATACAAGCTGCACGGTAAAATTCGCTGGCTGGGAGTGCGGCTGTCCAAAAGCCTGTCCGGTGAAATCTACCGGGTAATCGCCGACGGCCAAGGTATATTTGTACAGCCAGCCTTATTTGAAGCTTTCGGCTTGACAATTCTCGAAGCAATGATTACCGGGATTCCGACTTTCGGGACGCAGTTTGGCGGGCCGATAGAAATCATTCAAGATGGAGTAAATGGGTTCTATATCAACCCGACCAACCACGAGGAAACTGCCCAAGAAATTCTCGATTTTTTATCGAAATGCGAACAGAATCCCAACTATTGGTACGAAATTTCAACGCGAGGAATTGACAGAGTTTACAGCACGTATACTTGGAAAATTCACACTACCAAGCTGCTGACTCTGGCCCGGACTTACGGTTTCTGGAACTACTCGTCCAAGGAAAACCGCGAAGATATGCTCCGCTACATAGAAGCGCTGTTTTATCTGATTTACAAGCCGAGAGCGAAGGCTTTACTGGAGGAGCACGCACAGCGATAAGTGGGAAGTTTTGGTTTGTAGGGGCCGGTTGAGACAAAAAAGTGTTAGAGCGATCGACTGGGTACGTTTAGGTACGTTGTTGCGCTTCAGCGCTCTTTCGGCGTATATCGGAGCGCTCAAGCGCAACAACGTACCTTGATTTCAGGTGGATCCTAAGAAATCGACTAGGTAAGTTGTTGCGCTTCAGCGCTCTTTCTGATAGATGGGAGCGCTGAAGCGCAACAACGTACCTTGATTTCGGGTGGATGCTAAGAAACCGTTAGGACGTTCTTAATGGCCCAAACATCAGCCATGGATTCCTTCTTCCTTTCTCCTTCTATCCGTTACATTCTTTACTGGCATCTGCTGCCGAGCTTCCTTTGTGTCGTTCGCCGGCGACGGGGTTTGAAACTGTAACTTAATTTATGGACAAAGCTACCCATCCTTGACTATTTGGGTAGCTTTGTCCGCAACTCGGGCGATCGCACGAGACTATT